>DATGSD010000174.1:0-7868 GCA_035302965.1 Burkholderiaceae bacterium
CAGCCTTGGCTAGTAATATCAAGCTGATAGCTACCGTCACTAGCGGGGGCCGCAAGCGGTACAACAACCGTAACGCCTTCGTGAAAGACTTCCATGTCTTCATCAAAGGTGGGGTCGTATACAACAGTGCCTTGCGGAAAAACGGGGGATTGAGCATCGTTTGGAAACCCGTCAAACTCGAAACGACCCCGATACATATAGTACTTGGGTGCAATTTCGTAATGCAGATGCAGTTCAGATGGCTCGGCTATTGCGGCCGAAAAAACAAAGGCCTTTTCGGGGTCTAAAAAATCGTCAGCCGCATAGGTTGGCTGCATAAATGACAACAGCGCCGCCCATGCCAACACGAAAAATGCCGCAAACAAACGATAATCATCGCGGCGAGAAAGACGGGTACCAAACCCTCTGAATCGCATGTAAAGCCTTTTTATTTGGTTTGAAACAACGGCCAGCTTAAGTGGGCGCCTTAACCCAGTCGAGGTAAGCCTTACTACCACCAATTACGGGCAGCACCACAAGCTCGGGAACTTCGTATGGATGCAATTCGCTTAAACGCGCCGCAAGCTTAGGCATATTGCCACGAGTGGTTTTAATCGTGAAAGGCACTTCAGAATTGCCCTCGAGCTGGCCTTTCCACATGTACATGGACAGCATTTCAGCGCCAAGGTTCACACAAGCGGCCAAACCCTCTTCAACTAAGTAATGCGCAATGCGTTTGGCAATTAGCAAATCGGGAGCATTACTTAAAGCGATAACAACGTCGTCGCTACCCTCGCTGTCAGTGTTCCAATGAAAAGTTGCGGGTTGGTTCATCATAAGCCTCATATTCAAGGGGGTTGCTAATAGCGTTCGCGGCCATAAGCTCAATAGTGCGGCTAATCGCCTTGCTGATGCTCACACACTAGCAAACAAATTGGCGAAAAAAAACCGCAAGGTTTAAGGCCTTGCGGTTTTATGCAATGCACTGCGGTTGTGCCGCAAGCTAGTCGCTATTCTTCGTCGTCTTCGATTTCAGGACGATCAACAAGCTCCATAAACGCCATTGGCGCGTTATCGCCCTGGCGGAAGCCCATTTTAAGCACACGGGTGTAACCACCGTTACGCTGTTGGTAGCGAGGGCCAAGCTCGTTAAAAAGCTTGCTTACCGCTTCACGATCACGCAAGCGCGAAAAGGCCCGTCGGCGGTTGGCCACGGTAGGCTCTTTCGCCAAGGTGATTAACGGTTCGATTACGCGCCTAAGCTCTTTCGCTTTAGGTAGCGTGGTTTGGATGGCCTCGTGCTGAATTAAAGAGACCGACATATTGCGAAACATAGCCAAACGATGGCTGCTGGTTCGATTGAGTTTTCGTAGTCCGTGACGATGACGCATGATAGTTCCTGTGAATCTTAAAAACCGGCTCTTCTATCAGCTAAGCTGCGGGTCGGTTTGTTTGGGCTAATGCCAGTTTGCCTAAGGTTGTTCTAAACCTGCAGGCGGCCAGTTCTCGAGCTTCATGCCCAAGGTTAAGCCACGTGCTGCTAGAACCTCTTTGATTTCGTTAAGCGACTTACGACCCAAGTTCGGGGTTTTGAGTAGCTCGTTTTCGGTACGTTGGATGAGATCACCAATGTAGTAGATATTTTCGGCTTTTAAGCAATTAGCCGAACGTACAGTAAGCTCGAGATCGTCAACCGGGCGCAAAAGCACAGGGTCGATTTGGGGTGCTTCTGCCTCTTCAGCAGTTTCGTACGTTTCGTCTACACCCTCGAGCGCAGCAAATACCGAGATTTGGTCCATTAAAATACGAGCTGCTTGCCGCACGGACTCTTCGGGGGTGATAGTACCGTTAGTGGTGATATCCAAAATAAGTTTGTCGAGGTCGGTACGCTGTTCGACACGCGCGCTATCGACCGTATAGCTAACACGCTTAATTGGGCTATACGATGCATCAAGCACGATGCTACCAATAGTGGCACCATGGTCGTTGCTGAGCGCCCTGACATTACCTGGCACATAGCCGCGGCCACGCTCGACTTTAATATGCATCTCGAGCTTGCCTTCATCGGTAAGGTCGGCAATGACATGATCGGGGTTGATAACCTCGACATCGTGGGGTAGTTCGATATCGGCCGCAACTACCGTGCCGGCACCTTCTTTGCGTAATACCAGCGTGACCTCTTCACGGTTGTGCAACTTAAACACAACCCCTTTAAGATTTAGCAAGATATCGACGACGTCTTGGCGCACACCTGGCAAGGTCGAGTATTCGTGAACAACACCCGTTATTTGTACCTCGGTGGGTGCGTAGCCCGTCATCGATGACAGTAAAATACGCCTTAAGGCGTTACCCAAGGTATGCCCATAGCCACGCTCGAAAGGCTCCATAATGACTCGCGCGTGGTTATCGGATACCGGCTCGACTTCAATCGAGCGGGGCTTTAAAAATGCTTCAGACGACATACATATTCCTTTTCAATACCCTCGGCTCGTTACACCGATAAGGCTGACGGAGAAAACCGGGAAATGCCCTGACACTGCCAACGCAGACGGCTAAAACGCCGTTGGAAACTGCCGGCAAGGCCGGCAAACCGTGCCAAAAACCAATTAACGCGAGTACAGTTCAACAATAAGCGACTCGTCGACATCGCCAAGGACGTCAGTACGGTCGGGAAGTTGTTTAAACACACCTTCAAGCTTGGTGGTATCGACTTCTACCCACTGCGGAAAGCCAATTTCGGAGGCAAGCTCGAGCGCTTCAGCGATACGTTGCTGCGAGCGGGCTTTTTCGCGAATAGAGATGACATCGCCAGGCTTAACAAACATAGAAGCAATATCGGCGACTTTGCCATTAAGCAAAATAGCGCGGTGGTTGACCAACTGGCGTGCTTCTGCACGTGTGGAACCAAAGCCCATGCGATACACCACATTATCGAGGCGCGATTCGAGCAAGCTAATTAGCGTTTCACCCGTATTACCGCGACGGCGCTCGGCTTCGACAAAATAGCGATGAAATTGTTTCTCGAGTACCCCGTACATGCGCTTAAGCTTTTGCTTTTCGCGCAACTGGACACCGTAATCGGATAAGCGAGCACCCGAGGTGCGTCCGTGTTGCCCCGGCTTGGTTTCGAGCCGGCACTTGGAATCGAGGGAGCGACGTGCGCTTTTGAGAAACAGATCAGTACCCTCGCGACGCGAGAGTTTGGAAGTAGGTCCGAGATAGCGTGCCAAGATAGGCCTCCTTAGATACGACGGCGCTTAGGTGGGCGGCAACCGTTATGCGGGATTGGCGTGATATCGGCAAGGCTGGTAATACGCAAGCCAAGCGCATTAAGAGCGCGTACAGACGACTCGCGACCTGGGCCAGGGCCCTTGATGCGAACATCGAGACTTTTAATGCCGAATTCCATTGCGCTACGACCCGCAGACTCTGCGGCAACCTGCGCTGCAAAGGGGGTTGATTTCCGTGAACCCTTAAAGCCGGATCCACCAGAGGTCGCCCACGTCAGGGTGTTGCCCTGACGGTCGGTGATAGTAATAATTGTGTTGTTAAACGATGCGTAAATATGTGCCACGCCTTCGGAAACACTTTTACGCGCCCGGCGACGTGTACGTGACGCACTGCTGGAAGTTTTCGCCATTGCTAATCCTTATTTCTTCAGGGATGCCGCCGCACGCCGAGGCCCTTTGCGAGTACGAGCGTTCGTGCGTGTTCGTTGACCATGTACGGGCAGCCCCCGGCGGTGGCGCATACCACGATAGGTTCCTAAATCGACTAAACGTTTGATAGATAACTGCACTTCGCGACGCAAATCACCTTCAACAGTGAGTTCGCCAATAATTTCGCGAATGCGCTCGAGCTCGGTATCGCTAAGATCTTTGATTTTAGTGGCGTGATCGACACCGGCAGCGTCGCAAATGTGACGCGCGCGGCTACGGCCAATGCCATAAATAGCGGTAAGCCCGATTACAGCGTGTTGATGCGGCGGAATATTTATGCCAGCAATACGTGCCATGACTGTTCCTTGTTAAAACTCGTGCGCCACGGCTTAGCCTTGGCGCTGCTTATGGCGTGGATCGGTGCAAATCACACGCACCACGCCGTGACGTTTGATAATTTTGCAGTTGCGGCAGATCCGCTTTACTGATGCCATAACCTTCATGGTTAACTCCTAGTTACCCGGCCGCTTTTATTTTGAGCGGAAAACGATTCGACCGCGGGATAAATCGTAGGGCGTGAGCTCTACAGTGACTTTATCGCCCGGAAGAATCCGGATGTAATGCATGCGCATCTTGCCTGAAATATGGCCGAGTACTTCGTGACCATTTTCGAGCTTGACACGAAATGTAGCGTTTGGGAGGTTTTCGACAACCTCGCCTTGCATTTGTATGACGTCGTCTTTTGCCATCGTCTTTTTTGTAACTGCTTAACTTAACGTGAGCCTCTGAAATTGGCTTTCTTCAGTAGAGAGTCGTACTGCTGAGACATAACATAAGCTTGTGCTTGTGCCATGAAATCCATAGTGACCACTACGATAATCAGAAGCGAAGTACCGCCAAAGTAAAAAGGGACGTTCCAGCGCATTTGCATGAACTCTGGGAGCAAACACACAAGAGTGATATAAATAGCCCCTGCTAGTGTTAACCGCATTAAGATGCGATCGATGTAGCGTGCTGTTTGCTCTCCGGGACGAATACCTGGAACAAATGCCCCACTTTTTCTCAGGTTATCTGCTGTTTCGCGACTATTAAAAACTAACGCGGTATAAAAGAAACAGAAAAATATGATTAAGCCTGAGAACAGGGTGATGTATAACGGCTGACCGGGTGATAAAGCGGCAGCTAAATCGCCGAGCCAGCGCATGCTGGGATCGCTAGAAAACCAGCTTGTTACCGTTGCCGGTAGCAAAATAATTGACGACGCAAAAATCGGTGGAATTACCCCCGACATATTTAATTTAAGCGGTAAATGCGAGCTTTGACCGCCATAAACCCGATTGCCTACTTGGCGCTTAGCGTAATTAACGGTAAGCCGACGTTGGCCACGTTCGACAAAAACCACGAAGTAGGTGACGCCAACAACAACGACAATGATAAAAAGTGCCGTCAGAATTGACATGGCATCGGTGCGGACTAAGTCGAGCATACCCGTTACTGCGCTTGGCAAACCGGCCACAATACCGGCAAAAATAAGTATGGAAATACCATTACCAATGCCACGCTCGGTAATTTGCTCGCCCAACCACATAACAAACATGGTGCCCGTTACTAAGGTAACCACTGTGGTGAAACGAAACAGCATGCCAGATTCGATAACCAAACCGGGCTGCGATTCGAGCGCAACCGAAATACCAACAGCCTGGGTGAGCGCTAAAAACACGGTGCCATAACGCGTATACTGGGTTATTTTACGCCGCCCAGACTCGCCTTCTTTTTTAATGGCTTCGAGCGTTGGCACAACCACCGACATCAGCTGCATAATAATGGCTGCCGAAATATAGGGCATGATGCCAAGCGCAAACACCGAGAAGCGCTCGAGTGCGCCCCCAGAAAACATGTTAAACAAGCCCAAAATACCGCTTTGGTTTTGCTGGAACATGTCGGAAAGCGCGTCGGGGTTAATGCCTGGCACTGGTATATGCGTTCCCAAACGGTACACGACCAACGCCATTAATAAAAACAATACCCGCCGACGCAAATCGGCGAATCGGGGTGCTGCCTTTTGTGCCTGAGCTCTTGCCACTACTGCCCCTTTTATTCGAGCGAACCGCCGGCAGCCTCGATGGCTGCACGCGCACCGGCTGTCGCCGACAAGCCTTTCAGAGCAACCTTACGGGTGAGCTCACCAGACTTAATAACCTTGGCGTAGCGCACATTTTGTCGTACGACACCGGCTTTCTTGAGAGTTTGTAAATCGACCTCGACGGCATCAAGGCGCTGAAGATCGGACAAACGCACTTCGGCACGCAGATGCTGCGTTGGCGAAACAAAGCCGCGCTTGGGTAAGCGACGATAAAGTGGCATCTGACCACCTTCGAAGCCAACCGGTACGGTTGGCCCAGAGCGTGATTTTTGACCCTTGTGTCCGCGACCGCTAGTTTTGCCTAAACCCGAACCAGGGCCTCGGCCAACCCGACGTCGACCACGTTTGCTACCAGCGGCTGGACGCAACGAATTAAGTTGAAGTTCTGACATACGACTTCCTTTAGACCTCTGATACGGTAACAAGGTAATCGACCTTGCGAATCATCCCTCGTACCTCGGGCGTATCTTCTAGTATGCGACTACTGTTTACACGACGCAGGCCAAGCCCACGTATGGTGGCTCGGTGAGGCTTTTTAGTGCCAATAACCGAGCGCACAAGTGTGACCTTAAGTTGTTTGGGGCTGGACATCGCTTACTCCAGAATTTCTTCGACGGTTTTGCCGCGCTTTGCCGCGATTTCAGCAGGCGAAGAAACGGACAACAAACCATTTAAAGTGGCGCGAACCAAGTTATAGGGATTGCTTGAGCCAAAGCTTTTGGCAACAACATCGCGCACACCCATAACCTCAAAAACCGCACGCATGGGGCCACCAGCAATAACGCCGGTACCTTCGGAAGCGGGTGAAATAAACACCTTAGAAGCGCCATGACGACCGATAACCGCATGATGGATGGTGCCATCTTTAATATTGATTTTCTCGATGTCGCGACGTGCTCTTTCCATTGCCTTTTGTACAGCAACCGGAACTTCGCGAGCCTTGCCCTTGCCCATGCCGATGCGGCCATCGCCATCACCGACAACAGCTAGTGCCGCAAAGCTCATGGTACGACCGCCTTTAACAACCTTACTAACTCGATTGACCGCGATCATTTTTTCACGCATGCCGTCGTCTTCTCGGTCAGCGTGCCTACCAGGCCTGTTTTGTCTTTTAGCCATTTGGTAATTCCTTGACTAGAATTTCAAGCCGGCTTCACGCGCGGCATCGGCCAACGCTTTAACGCGGCCATGATAACGAAAACCCGATCGGTCGAACGCAACACTTTCGATGCCAGCGGCTTTTGCCTTTTCGGCAACCCGCTTGCCAACAAGACTAGCTGCAGCAACGTTGCTGCTTTTAGTGCTTTGGCTCTCGAGCTCTTTACGCATTTCTGGCTCGACGGTAGAGGCGCTTAAAACAACACGATCGCCTTCGGGTGAAATAATGTTTGCATAAATGTGCTGATTGGAGCGATAAACCGACAGGCGATGTACTCGCAACTGTGCGATTTTCCGGCGTGTTGCCGCTGCACGACGCAAACGCGAAGCTTTTTTGTCCATGATTCGTCCTTACCTACACGCCTATTTTTTCTTGGCTTCTTTGATGGCGACATATTCGTCGGCATAACGAACACCCTTGCCCTTATAAGGCTCGGGGCGACGGAACGCACGAATTTCTGAAGCCACTTGGCCAACAACTTGCTTATCGTGCCCTTTAACGATCACCTCGGTGGGTGTAGGGCACTCGATTTTGATTCCCTCGGGCATGGGGTAAACGACATCGTGCGAGAAACCAAGCTGCATTTTGAGGTCGTTGCCTTGCACCTGCGCACGGAAACCAACACCAACTAAATTAAGCTTTTTCTCGAAGCCCTTGCTAACGCCATGAACCATGTTGTTAACCAAGGCACGCAAGGTACCCGACATGGCTTTTGCATGGCGGCTGCTATTGGCAACCTCGAAGCTAATTTGCCCGTCGTTTAACTCGAGCTTGACATCGCCAGCAAGTGGCTGACGCAAACTGCCCAAAGGCCCTTTCACAGTGATTTCATCGGCACTAATAACAGCGTCGACACCGCTAGGGACTTCGACTGGGTATTTTGCAATACGTGACATTTGCTGTTCTCCTAGGCGACGTAGCAAAGAAC
>DATGSD010000175.1:0-6945 GCA_035302965.1 Burkholderiaceae bacterium
ATCATCAAGCATTAGTTTGAGTGATAATGATTAAGTACGGTATGATTCACTAGGTAATTATTAGGAATGAAAGTAATTTTCTGGATTAAGCCCATTTAGACAGATGTTTTTGTTTGCAGCACAAGAGCTATTTCAAATCAGCAACAAAAATAACGCTCTTAAGCAAGCGGTAAACAAATCGGTGGGATTTAGGACATGCCATGAACAAAAAAGCCCGTTTTTTTCCGCTGTTATCACTTGCCTTATTTAGCGCAACCCTGCTAACTACCCCAAGCCAAGCTGCATCGTTAGACGAAATCCGTGACCGCGGAACCATCCGTATCGCCATTGCTAACGAAATCCCGTATGGCTACACCGACCTTGAGGGTGAGCAACGCGGTGCTGGGCCAGATGTGGCCAAGCATATTGTCGAACAACTAGGCATTAAGAAGATTGAGTGGATAACAACCAACTTTGGTTCATTGATTCCCGGACTGCGAGCCGATCGTTTTGATGTTGTTGCCGCCGAAATGGCTATTTTGCCGCAGCGGTGTGATCAAGTAGCGTTTTCGGAACCTAATAGCTCGTACGGCGAAGGCTTGCTTGTTGCAAAAGGTAATCCGGAAGACATTCACAGTTACGAATACTTCACTGACAGCGACGCCAAAGTCGCCATTATGGCTGGCGCTGACCAGCTCGAAATGCTGCAAGCATTAAATGTTCCTGACGATCGTATGGTGACAATTTCGGCTAACTCTGACGCCATCTCAACCGTCGCTACCGGTCGCGCCGTTGCCTATGCAGCTACCAGCTTAACGGTTAGCGAACTGGCAAAGAAAAGCAAGCAAGTCGAGCCCGCGAAAAAATTTAAAGACCCTGTTATTGATGGGCAAGTGGTTCGTAGCTGGGGAGCGTTTACATTTAACCAAGACGCTAGCGAGCTCGTCGATGCCTTTGATGCCGAATTAGAAAAATTTAAACAAACTGATGAATGGCGAGAGATTTTGACCCGCTACGGCTTCACCGAACAAGACCTCGAGCAATCGTTCAAAAAAACACGACAGGAGCTATGTGCCAGCTAAAGGCTTAGTGCGTTGCACACAACATTTGCCTATGCTTTGGCAGAAACACAATGGAATGGATTAGCTATCTGGGCCCGTTAAGCCAAGGGGCCTGGGTAACAACACAATTAACGATTTGGTCTACCTTGCTTGGCGGCTTTTTTGCCTTTTTATTTGGCATGGGCAAATTGTCGTCTTGCTTGGCCGTACGTTGGCTTTCAAGCTCTATTATCGAGATATTCCGCGGCACGTCCCTACTCGTCCAGCTTTTTTGGCTTTATTTTGCCTTGCCAGTATTAGGGGAGATTATCGGAATTAACCTTAAACTGCCCGCTATGGTTGCCGGCGTACTAGCCCTAAGCCTAAACATTGGGGCTTACGGCGCCGAAGTCGTGCGGGGGGCTTTGCAAGCAGTTTCTCTTGAACAACTAGAAGCCGCGCGCGCCTTAAACTTTTCGCCGCGGCAAACCCTCTGGCGAATTAGCTTGCCGCAAGCCATTCCGGAAATGATGCCAAGCTTTTCGAACCTGGCCATACAAAACCTTAAAGACACTGCCCTGGTCTCGCTAATTAGTTTGGCCGACCTAGCCTATCGCGCCGAGCAAATTCGTAACTTTACACAAGACAGCACCAGCATCTACACCCTACTGCTATTGCTTTATTTTGGCATGGCCTTGGTGTTAGCTGGCCTAATGAAAGCGCTTGAGCATTTCGTTAGCCGCTGGCGAGGATAGGAGCGCCAAAGCCGTGTTATTTGGTATTGAATGGAATACAACAAACGACTGGCTTTTCGCTTGGTCGATTTTACCGATTTTAATGCATGGCCTAGTCGTTACGGTAAAAGCCACTTTATTAGGATTTTTAGTTGCGGCCATTTTAGGGCTTTTGCTTGCGGCGCTTAAGGCCGCACCTACAAAATTGATTGCCTGGCCCGCTCGGTTTATTTCTGAGTTTATTCGTGATACGCCGCTACTTGTACAGTTGTTTTTTTTATATTACGTGCTGCCTGAGTACGGCATTATTCTTCCGGCGTTTTTAACCGGTGCCCTAGCCCTTGGTCTGCAGTATAGCGCCTATCTTTCGGAGGTTTACCGAGCAGGAATTGAGTCGGTTGATGCAGGACAGCTAGAAGCGGCACGATCGCTTGATTTGCCCACTCGGCGTATTTTTACCGCCATTGTTTTGCCGCAAGCCATACCACGAATAATACCGGCCCTGGGTAATTATTTAGTCTCGATAATGAAAGATGTGCCGATTTTGTCGGTGGTGGCCGTGCTTGAATTATTAAACGTTGCACGGATTATTGGCGATCGAACATTTAATTACATTATCCCACTAACCATGGTGGGAATTATTTACTTGATATTGACGCTACTTGCCTCGGCGCTGATACGTTACCTAGACACCCATCTACCAAAGCAAGGGCTACCACTTAAATGACAAAAGCAACTAGCAACCCCATTATCCAGTTTGATCGGGTCGTTAAAAAATTTGGCGATATTGTCGTTCTTAACGAACTGAATTTTAACGTTCAAGCCGGAGAGAAAGTTACCATTATTGGCCCTTCCGGATCGGGCAAATCGACGGTTTTACGTATTTTAATGACGCTAGAAACCATTAACGGTGGCACGGTGTATGTTGATGGTCAGCCACTTTGGCACGAATACAAAAACGGGCAACTGGTTAAGGCTTCGGCGAAACACCTTCATGCTATGCGCAAGAGAATGGGCATGGTCTTTCAGCAATTTAACCTCTTCCCGCACATGACGGTGCGAAGAAATATCACCGAAGCACCTGTGCAAGTTTTAAAACTATCGAAAAAAGAAGCCAATGAACGTGCTGAAGAGTATCTTGAGCTTGTTGGGCTAAGTGATCACGCAAACAAATATCCGCGCCAACTATCGGGTGGCCAGCAACAACGCGTTGCCATTGCGCGTGCCTTAGCAATGAAGCCAGGCATTTTACTTTTCGATGAACCAACATCGGCACTTGACCCAGAGCTTGTTGGTGAGGTTCTTAGTGTTATTCAGCGGCTAGCAGCTGAGCAAGATTTGACCATGCTGCTTGTAACCCACGAAATGCAATTTGCCCGAGATGTTTCCGACCGCATTTGCTTTTTTGATAACGGTAAAGTGGTTGAAGAAGGCGCCCCCGAGCAGTTGTTTACACAACCGAAACAGCCACGAACGCGCGAGTTCTTAGGGAGTTTAATTAGTTAGTGCTGTAGTATCTGGCTGCGCAAACTAACATTCTGCGCTCAAGAAAGCGCCTATCTGCCCCATAAAAAACAACCCTGTTAGCGAGATAAACGCCAACAGGGTGGATGGAACACTTTGCAGCTAGTACTTTTGCAATTTATTCGGTGGTTTAAATACCACGATAAGCCATGTCATTAGGCTAAGGCAGTCTCATCCAGGGGCTTTAGCACCTTAAATTCTTCGCGAGTTGCGATGTATTCGGGTCGCGGTTCAAGATCGTATTTAGGAGAATGCAGGGTGTTTTCGATACTGTTGTAAACCATAAACACGTTAGAGCGCGGCCATGGCGTTAGGTTACTTGCCGACCCATGCATTAGATTACAGTCAAAAAACACGACCGAGCCAGCTTTACCCGTCATTTGCCGGATACCCCCTTGGTCGGCCAAAAACTCTAGGCTGAGTTTATCGGGCACACCAAACTCTTGTTTTTTTAGTGATTTTTCGTAGTGCTTATCGGGAGTTTCACCCTGACAAGCAATAAACTGATAGTGAGAACCCGGAATAACCATTAGAGGCCCATTACTGGCCACGTTATCGGTTAAAAGAACCGAGCAACTTAAGGCACGCATAGCGGGCATACCATCTTCAACATGCCAGGTTTCGAAATCGGAGTGCCAATAAAACTCTTTGCCGTCGAACCCGGGTTTCATATTGGCTCGGGATTGGTGAATATAAACCTCTGAACCTAATATTTGTCGTGCGACATGGATTAAACGTGGATCGCGAGCTAGCTGCTCAAGTTTGCGACTTAATTTATGTACAGCAAACACCGAGCGAATCTCATCGCTATCGGGCTCTCGGATCGCTTCTTCACGAGACGCTATGCTTGGATCTGTGCACAAGCGCTCGAGCTCGTTGTTTAACGTAGCGATCTCATCTTCGCTAAACAAATTCGGAAGCAATAAAACGCCGTCTTTACGGTAGGCCTCTAATTGCTCTGGTGCTAATGCGTCAGCAAAAGCTCCTTCCTCGTAAACCACAGGATCTTGACGGGCAATAATTGCCGCGTCCCGATCTGTGCGCGAAACATATAAATCACTCATCGAGATATTCATTGTTAACTCCAAGGTGTGGCGTGGCTCGCACCTAAATTGGTGTTAAGTGCCACGTCACACCACCAGGACACGCTGCTAGGCAGCCGTGTCTTCAGCAGGATAAACCCCCTCTTCGTCATGTACCTCTGCACCGGTCAGAGGTGGATTAAACACACAAATTACACGCAGTGGCTCTTTACCACCACGAAGCCAATGTTCATCATGCTCGTCAAGGGCATAGACCACACCAGGCTCTAAAACATATTTTTTACCGTCAGCAATGGTTTCAATTTCACCATCGCCTTCGACCACCCAAACGGCTTCTAAGTGGTTTTTGTAATGAATATGCGTTTCAGTTCCTGGTTTAATAATGGTTTCGTGAAACGAAAACCCCATGCCGTCTTTTTTCAATAAAACTCGACGACTTGTCCAGTTTTCGGCTTTAATTTCGTTAGGGGTTCCGATGATATCTTTCACATTACGAACAATCACTGGCCTTTACCTCCAAATTTCAAAACATGAGCGGCGACGCCCTTACTAGAAAGCTCTTCTGCTACCGAGCGCTCTAGAATTTCTAGACCGCGCTTAAGCTCTTCATCTGGAATAGTGAGAGCAGGCAGCACTTTTAACACCTCGTCATTTGCGCCCGAGGTCTCGATCACTAAGCCTTTTTCAAATGCTTTGCGAGCAATTCGCGCTGCCATCTCGCCATCACCGTTAGGCATGACTAAACCTTGGATCAGACCACGACCACGCACCGTGAGATCGGCCATTGGATAGCTTTGAACCAGGTTCTCTAACCAATTACGCACAAGCTCTTCTTTACGAGCAACTTCATTGCTGAACTGATCGTCCATCCAATAGCTTTCTAATACTTGGGCAGCCGTAACAAAGGCCAGGTTATTGCCTCGGAAAGTTCCGGTGTGAGCACCTGGCTCCCAAACGTCAAGCTCGGGCTTAAATAACACGAGCGACATTGGTAGGCCAAAACCCGATAACGATTTCGACAAGGTAATGATGTCAGGCTTAATCCCGGCACTTTCAAAGCTAAAGAAGCTGCCAGTACGGCCACAGCCCACCTGAATATCATCAACAATTAACAGCATGTCGTATTGACGGCAGACACGCTCGAGGTCACGCAACCACTGCTTGCTAGCAACGTTAACGCCACCCTCACCTTGTACGGTCTCGACAATAACGGCGGCAGGGTGGTCAACACCGCTGCTGCTGTCTTCGAGCATGCGCTCAAGGTAGCTAATCGTGTTGACATCAGGACCGAAGTAACCATCGAAAGGCATAAACGACGCATTACTTAAATTCATGCCAGCCGCCTCGCGGTATTTCGAGTTTGCGGTTACTGCTAAGGAGCCACCACTCATGCCATGAAAGCCATGGGTAAATGAAATGATATTGTGGCGACCTTTTACTTGACGTGCGAGCTTTAACGCGGCCTCAACAGCGTTAGTACCGGTAGGCCCCGTAAACTGCAAGGTGTATTCTTGCTGGCGCGGCTTTAATATGACGCGCTCAAACGTTTCGATAAAGTATTTTTTAGCGGTTGTTGCCATATCGAGACCATGGATAAGACCATCGGTTTCGAGATACTCAAGCACCTTATCTTTTAAGACAGGGTTGTTATGCCCGTAGTTAAGGGTGCCGGCACCACTGAAAAAATCGACATATTCGCGCCCCGACTCATCTTTTAAGATAGAGCCGCGCGCCTGATTGAAAATGACCGGGAAGGATCGGATGTAGCCTCGTACTTCAGACTCCATCCGGTCAAATATATGCAAGTTCATGATGTTTTTGTCCTCTTTTCTAGGTAACTCTTTTCTAGGTGAATTCATTTCAGAATGACCTGTCTAAATTGATCTCTTGCGTTAATAGCTAAAGATTTTGCTCAAAACTAACCTCTGGCCTTATAAAAAGCCGAAATTATTAAAAATTAATTAAGGGGGAGCTAATCCAATAGGGCCAATACGCAGCAGGCATTCTTCTTCATGTTCATCCGAACCAAATAATTCGGGCTCGAATAATATTGATTCGGAAATAGCCGAGTCTAGATCGTTCGCTAAGCGCGTAAACATGCGTCGCGAAGCAGCATTGCTTGGCCCGACCGTTGTTTCGACAAAACGAATATTTTTGTCGCTTACGCGTGCTAACAAAGCAGACAACATCTTGTTGCCCAAGCCTTGCCCACGCGCGCACTCGTGTACGGCAACCTGCCACACGAAAAGCACGTCGGGTTTTTCAGGAGGAATATAGGCCGAGACAAAACCAACAATTTGGTCGCCTAACTCGGCGACAATGCAGGTTCGACCGTGATGCTCAGTTAGCAATAAATAGGCATAAACCGAGTTAAGGTCTAGCGGTGGGCATTGCCTGATGAGTTGATGAATTGCTGATGCATCAGCATTTTGAGGGATGCGCAGTCTTGGTGCCTGTTCTGAATCGATTACGGCTTGTTCGGCTAGGCTCGAAGACTGCTTAATAGGGTTGGTTTCTGAGTCGTCAGTCACACTGCTAAGCCCGATTCAGGCGGGACACGCCCTTCGGGCACCTCTAGGATGGGCGATGCAGGCTCGTCGACCTCTTCGGTTGTTACTTCGTGGT
>DATGSD010000176.1:0-4158 GCA_035302965.1 Burkholderiaceae bacterium
AAACGCCCCTTCCGAAATCAACTTGTTACAGCGCTTATCGCAATACCCTGCCACGCTAGAACTTGCCGCTAAAGACCTCGCCCCCCACCATATTGCATTTTGGTTGCGCGACTGCGCTGCCGATTTCCATACTTGGTATAACGCCGAGCGCATCTTAATCGATAACACCCCAGTCAAGCTTGCGCGCCTGCGCCTAGCTCGGGCAACACGCCAAGTTCTTGCAAATGGCTTAAGCCTGTTAGGCGTACAAGCGCCCGAACAGATGTAATATAAAAGTTTATGGCTAAACGTCGTCGTCAAAGCAAACAACGCTCGGGTAGTGGCTTTCTATTTGCGCTGCTCCTTGGTTTATTAATCGGGGTAGGCGCAGCAGCGGCCGTTGCATGGTTTGTTACCCAAGTGCCTATGCCATTTTTCGATAAAGCGTCGCGCGACCCAGCACAAACGCTGTTACCCGATGTGCGAGACGCCCCCGACCCTAACATCGGCATGTACGATCAAAGCAAAGAGCCTGCCGATTCTTGGGAAATTACCCCACCACAGCGCGCCGATTCCGACCAATCCGATTTATCCGACGATATTTCTAAACTGCTCTCTCGCTTACAACGAGACGAAAACACTTCGGCCGCTAGCCCTAGCGACAGCCAAACAATTCGGGTACCAGGCACCGAAGCGCCAGCAGTAGAAAAAGCCAACGAAGCGATATACTTTCTTCAAGCGGGCGCGTTTCGCTCACAAAACGACGCCGATGCCATGAAAGCCCGTATTTTGCTTTTAGGTATGTCTAGCCACGTCGAGAAGGGCGAATCGGGCGGTTCGACCATTTACCGCGTACGCGTGGGGCCGTTCAAGGGCATAGACGACATGAACCGTTCACGAGCACGCCTATCAACCGAGAAAATCGAAACCGCTGTTGTTCGTAACTAATTTGGCAAATTCAAGGCGAACTTCAACCCTGATACGCCCTCTAAGCAAACAACTTCAGTCCGCAATTTAAGCCAAATTCGTCTGATAAACCTTTTATTTACGCCACCAGCTATACAGGATCATAATCATGTCATTTGCAACTGCTGCACGTCACTTCGCTAGTCTTCTAATTTTTGGCTTTCTTGGTGTTAGTGCCACACTAGCACAAGCTCAAGAAAACCAAAGCTACGCACTTGTGCAACCAGCCCAGCCCTCTGACACCAAAGATAAAATCGAAGTACTCGAGTTTTTTTCGTATAGCTGCCCTCATTGTGCAGCAATCGAGCCCTTAGTACAGGCCTGGGGTAAGCAACTACCCGATAACGTAGTGGTGCATCAAGTACCTGTGGCTTTTAATGCCTCAATGACCGATTTACAAAAGCTGTTTTACACACTCGATAGCCTCGATCGCCACGATCTACACCCCGAGGTCTTCGATACTATTCATCAAAAACGCCAACGCATTTTTGATGAAAAAAGCATCCGTAAATGGGCAGTCGAACACGATATCGATCAAGAAAAATTCGATTCGGTGTTTAATTCGTTTGGTGTTCGCTCTAAAGTTGCACGCGCTAACGAATTGGCCAAAAACTACGGGATTAACAGCACACCAACTTTGGCCATTGGCGGCAAGTACTTAACATCACCTGCCATGGCAGGCGGTTACCAAGATGCCGTAGACGAGGCTCAGCGCTTGCTCGATACGCTTCAAGCCGACCAGGGCGCGCCACAATAAACCAAGCCCATTGGCCCAGCATTAGCTAATAGTGCGGGCCTTTTCAAACGCTTGTGCCAAATCGGCTAATAAATCGTTAATGTGCTCTAAGCCAACATGAAAACGCAGCACTTGCCACGGTTTCGCCTTCCAATAACTGTGGCTACTTAAAGCGTTAGGTTCAACCAGCTGTACTAAGCTCTCGAAGCCACCCCACGAAAACCCTATACCAAATAACGCCAAAGCATCGACCAAACATCGTGCTTGTTCGGGTGTAATATCAAGGGCTACCGCCAGCATGCCATTAGAGCCTTGGCAATCGCGCTGCCAAAGTGTATGGCCGCTATCTTGCGGGTAAGCCGGATGAAAAATCTGCTTAGTTTCTGTTTGCTCAGCCAACCATTCACAAACCTGTAAGGCACTGCGTGCATGCTCGCGCAAACGTAAGGGCATACTACGTACGCCCCGTAACGCTAACCAAGCATCGTCGGCACTAACCGAATACCCCATTGCGTAATGGGTGGCCCGCAAACGCTGTGCAAGGTCTTTATTATTAGTGGCTACGGTGCCAAGCATTAAGTCAGAATGACCACCAATATATTTGGTAGCCGCAATAATCGAAACATCAACCCCTAGCGTTAAAGGCTGATATAAATAGCCCGAACCCCAGGTGTTATCAGTCGCCAGATACAGCTTATGGTCGCGCGCAAAACTAGCCAACGCGGGTATATCGAGCATCTCCAACAATAAAGAACCCGGCGACTCGATATACAACAAGCGTGTTTCTGGCCGCACGGCTTGCCGAATGGCATCGATCGTACCCGCGCAATAGCTCACTGTTATCCCTAAACCAGCTAACAATTGCTGGTCTAAAGTGCGTACCGGCCCGTACACACTATCGGTAACAACCACGTGGTCACCGGTTTTTAACAAAGCCAATAAGGTTAATGTAATGCCGGCCAAACCCGACGGCAGTAAAAAACTATGTGTGGCACTTTCTAACTCAGCTACCACTTGCTCTAGCGCCGCGTGTGTCTCTAGGCCCGCTCGCCCATAAGTAGCGGCGCGCTCACCATCACGCCACCGACGAGCGGCTTGCGACAAGGCCTCTAGGTTTTTAAATCGAACCGTACTTGTACGCACGGCCGGCACAGAAACGGGCGCCGACTGAGTGTCGGGGTCAAACGGAGCTAAGCCCAGCTGCATAAGCCGAGTGTCAAGATGATTTTTAGGAGATTGCACCATAATCAAAAGTTGGGTTGGTCGATCGAAACGTTTAAAAGCTAACACATATTAAAAAGCAACTTGCCAAAGCCAGCATAAAAAACGGCTTTAACCGCTACACTATGTGCTTTGTTAACAAGAATACGTTTATGCTGCCGCTCGATTTAGTGTTGTCGTTTTTCAGTATTTCGGTTTTGCTCGCGCTTAGCCCGGGGCCCGATAATGTTTTCGTATTAATGCAATCGATGTTATGGGGTCGTAAAGCAGGCTTTTGGGTGGTATTGGGACTTTGCACCGGTTTAATTGGCCACACATTTGCCGTAACTATTGGCCTCGCTGCGGTATTTGCAGCTTCAGCAACCGCCTTTAACACTATTAAATGGTTGGGAGCAGCGTATTTACTCTATTTGGCGTGGTGCGCTTTTAAGGCCAAGCCACAACAAAGCCAAAATACGCTACAAAAACACACTAATTTGCCGGCAAGGGTATTGTACCGACGCGGCATTATTATGAATCTAACCAACCCTAAAGTTTCGCTGTTTTTCTTAGCTTTTCTGCCCCAGTTTACATCGTCAGCCAGAGGCTCGGTGGCCTTGCAAACCATCAGCTTAGGCGCCCTTTTTATGCTAGCCACTTTGCTGATATTTGGCGCCATCGCTATTTTTTCTGCTAGTTTTGGCGCCATTTTGCAAAAATCAGCTCGAGCCCAAACCTGGTTACACCGCGCTACCGGCACCGTTTTTATTGCTCTGGCCTTACATTTAGCACTCGCTAATCGCTAATAATTATTGCGGTGCAATAACAAAGCGATAAATGCCATCATCGTCTAACTGACGGGTTAATTTGCCCTCGAAGTACAAAGCATGTAAATGCGCAAGCGCTTCGCCTAAGGCAAACGACAACTGGTGCGCATCAAGCTGTCGTTTAAACATAATTGGCACAATTTCTGCAGCCGAGGCCGGCAAACGACAACTCATTAATACCTCTTCAAGCCGATCAGCATGATGCGCATGTTGCTGGGCGATTCGTTCGTGCATGCCTCGGAATGGGCGCCCATGAGAAGGCAATACTAAGGTATCTTCAGGCAGGTTATCGAAACGCTTTAACGATTTTAAATAAAGCGGCAACGGGTTTGCTTCGGGCTCGTAATCGAAAACACTGACGTTGGTCGAAATACGCGGCAACAACATGTCGCCAGAAATTAAAACATGCAAGGTATCGCAATATAAAGAAGCATGCTCTGGAGAATGCCC
>DATGSD010000177.1:0-8146 GCA_035302965.1 Burkholderiaceae bacterium
TCGGGCCATGCCTGCACCGAATTACCATTAATGGCCAGCAAACGATCGCCGGCTTGGAAACCCGCCTCGGCAGCCGGTGACTGGGCCGGCGGCGCGCCAATAATAGGTGCAGGGGCCTGTGTGCCAACAAACGCCAAAAGCGCATAAATAATGGCCGCGAGTAATAAATTAGCCGCGGGGCCCGCTGCCACAATGGCAAAACGCTGATAGACCGACTTATTGTTAAAGGCCTGCTGAGCCTCTTGGGGTGGCGCATCGGCTTCGGCTTCGTCGAGCATTTTGACATAGCCACCAAGTGGCAAGGCCGATAAGGCCCATTCGGTGCCGTGTTTATCGGTACGCCGCCAAATAATGCGCCCAAAACCCACCGAAAACCGCAACACTTTTACCCCACACCAGCGGGCAACTGTATAGTGGCCCAGCTCGTGGAAAGTAATTAGCACACCGAGTGCAACAAGAAACGCAATTAGTGTAAAAAACATGGCCTATTAGCGCGAAATATATTTAGCTGTAGATACCAGGCCGGCAGAATTGACCAGCAACGCGGCGCGATATGGCATCGAGCTCGAGGATGTCGGCTAATGATGCCAAACTGGAGGGCGAGCGCGCCGATAATTTATCGACGCTTTGCTCGATAATTGGAGCAATATCAGTATACGCGACCTGGCCGCGCAAAAAACAATCGACCGCCACCTCGTTGGCTGCATTTAATGCAATACAAGCGGCTTGGCCGGCCTCGAGGGCATCAAACGACAGTTTTAAACAGGGAAAGCGCTGAAAATCGGGCTCGTTAAAATCGAGCCGACCTAAATCGGCTAAAGCCATCAAACCCACGCCACTTTCGATGCGCTCGGGGAACCCTAGGCCGTAAGCGATAGGCGTACGCATATCGGGCTGGCCCAACTGCGCCAAAATCGAGCCATCGATGTATTCAACCATCGAGTGAACCACGCTTTGCGGATGGATTAACACTTGAATGTCGGCGGCTGGCATGGCAAATAGCCAGTGGGCCTCGATAACCTCGAGGCCTTTATTCATCATGGTTGCCGAATCGACCGAAATTTTACGCCCCATGCGCCAATTTGGGTGGGCACAGGCCTGGTCGGGCGTTACCTGATCGAGGGCATCGAGGCCGGTGTGTAAAAACGGTCCTCCAGAGGCCGTTAAGAGCAAGCGGCGCACTTCTTTGGCTGGTGCCTGTGGCACAGAGGCTTGTTGATGCTGCGGCAAACACTGAAAAATCGCATTATGCTCGCTATCGATAGGCAATAGCTCGGCGCCATTTTTACGCACGGCATCGACAAACAAAGCGCCAGCCGCAACCAAAGCTTCTTTGTTGGCGAGTAAAAGCCGCTTACCCGCTTGGGCAGCGGCTAACGCCGACGGTAAACCAACCGCACCCACAATTGCCGCCATAACCGCATCGACTTCGGGGTCGGCCGCGGTTTCGACCAATGCTTGCGCCCCTACCCGAATTTCGGGGCATGGCTGCTGTGTGGGCCAAAAACCACGAAAGGTTTGTGCAGCGGCATCGTCGGGCACGATAACCACAGCCGCACGAGTTTCTTGTGCTTGCTCGGCTAAGCGGCGAATACGGCTATGCGCCGACAAGGCGTAAACTGCCCAGCGATCGGGATGACGGGCAACGACATCGAGAGTGTTCTCTCCGATGGTGCCTGTCGAGCCCAACACACAGAGCGTTTTACGCGTCATAAAGAATTTGCTCCGAGCAATAAAAACGCCAACGTGGCAACTGGCAAGAGAGCATCGACACGATCGTAAAGACCGCCATGACCGGGTAATAAGTGGCTGGAATCTTTTTGATTGGCGCGACGTTTAAGTAATGATTCGTATAAATCGCCGATAATTGACAAGCAGGCTAGGCCAAAGGCTAGCAAAATAGCACCCGTCCAAGACCAAGTAAGCACCAGAACGGCACCAAAACCATTAGGGGTAAAGGCGGTGATAAGAACCCAAATGATGGCCGCTAAAACGCCAGCCGCCGCGCCTTCGACAGTTTTACCCGGGCTAACATTGGGCGCCAAACGCATACGGCCAAAACGGCGACCAACAAAATAGGCGGCGCTGTCGGCAACCCAAATAAAGGCCAAAAACGACAGCAAAAACCAAGGGCCATAGCTAAGATAGAGCTGTACTAGCGACAGCCATGCGCACCAAACTGCTAAAACTGCAAACGTGCCATGAAAGACGCTGGCACGCGGAGCTTCGGTACGCGCAATTAAAACCACGCCAGTAGCAAAAACCACCCACACCGCCGCGACCACATAACTAAGCCCGTAAAGCGTGAAATAGCGCAAACCCAAAGCCCAAAGGTCGGGCTGCACCACTAACGCTTGGCTGCCCGTGGCTAAGGCCACCACAAAAAACACACTGCTAATATAGGCAGCCAAATGCGGGTTGGCCGTGGGCGGTATAAGCAAACGCAACCACTCCCAGACAACAATGCCGGCAACAATAGTTAAAATTAGCACCATTGGCCACGCAACGGGTGCAAATAAGGCGGCTAGCAAAATAGCTAGCAAAATAACGGCAGTAATTAGGCGTTGATGAAGCATTAAAGCCCCCTGACAGCCTCGCTTAATTGCGCACTAGTACGACCAAACCGACGTTCGCGCTTGCGATACCACTCGAACGCTTTCTCGAGGTGTTTGGCATCGAAATCGGGCCAGAAAACATCGCTAAAGTACAACTCAGTATACGCGAGCTGCCAAATCAGAAAGTTAGAAATACGTTGCTCGCCGCCCGTGCGGATAAACAAATCGGGCTCGGGAGCCCAGGCCATGCTTAAATGCTGGCACAGCACCTGCTCGGCATCACGCGGGTTTAATGTGGCGTAATCTGGGCATTGTAACAAGGCCTTTTGGCTGGCCTGTAAAATATCCCAACGCCCGCCGTAATTAGCAGCAACGGTTAGGTGTAAGGCCGAATTATGTTCGGTACGCGCTTCGGCATCGGCGATAAGCTTGCGCAAATGGGGTTCGAACGGCGATAAATCGCCTACCACGCGCAAACGCACCCCCCTCGATTCAAGCTTATCAATTTCTTTCTCGAGGGTTTGCACAAACAAACGCATTAATAGCGAAACCTCTTCAGGTGGCCGGCGCCAATTTTCGCTGCTAAACGCAAATAGCGTTAAATATTCAACTTTATGCTGGCCGCAAGCTTCGACGATTTTTCTTACGGTTTGCACACCACGCGCATGCCCTGCGGTACGCGGCAATAAGCGCCGTGTGGCCCAACGTCCGTTGCCATCCATAATAATGGCTAAGTGCTTCGGAGTTGAGCGGTATTCAGGGATGCGTTGCGTAGAGCTTGGATGCATGAGAGCGAAAAATTACGCCTTAAAAGGTTTGCTCGGCTAGTGGGTGCTAACAACCTTGGCCGCACCCACAAATGCTTAAACCGTCATAACGTCGGCTTCTTTCTCGGCGACAAGCTCGTCAATTTTGTTTACGTGATCGTCGGTTAGCTTTTGAATTTGATCTTGTAAACGACGCTCGTCGTCTTCGGAGATTTCTTTATCTTTTACCAGTTTTTTAAAACCGTCGTTAGCATCACGACGCAAATTACGGATAGAAACCTTAGCGTCTTCACCCTCGGCGCGTACTAAACGGCTTAAGTCGCGGCGTCGTTCTTCGGTGAGGGGCGGCATAGGAACACGTAAAATATCGCCTGCCGCAACGGGGTTAAGGCCGAGGTCGGAATCGCGAATGGCCTTTTCAACCACAGCAGCCATGGTTTTATCGAAAACCTGCACGCTAAGCGTGCGCGCATCGATCACACTAACGTTGGCTACCTGCCCAACAGGAGTTGGAGAACCGTAATAATCGACTAAAACGTGGTCGAGCAAACCCGTATGGGCACGCCCAGTTCGAATTTTAGATAAGCCTGTTTGCAGGGCTTCGATAGTACGGCCCATACGCTCTTTGGCTGATTTAACAATGTCAGAGGGTGTCATATCGGCTTCCTTTTGTATTAAGCATGCACCAGCGTGCCTTCGTCTTCACCTGTTACGACCCGCTTAAGCGCACCCGGTTTATTAATGGAAAAAACCTTAATAGGTAGTTTTTGGTCGCGGCAAAGCGCAAACGCGGTAGCGTCCATAACTTCGAGACGGCGCACAATGACCTCATCGAAGCTGACGCGGCTATAAAGTTCGGCCGAAGCGTCTTTGTTTGGGTCGGCGCTGTAAATACCATCGACCTTGGTGGCCTTAAGAACAATTTCAACGCCCATTTCGGCGCCCCGCAAGGAGGCGGCAGTGTCGGTGGTGAAAAACGGGTTGCCTGTGCCGGCTGCAAAGATAACCACCTTGCCTTCTTCGAGATAGCGCAAAGCCTTAGGGCGTATATACGCCTCGACAACTTGATCGATACGCAAAGCCGACTGCACGCGGGCGTCTAGGCCATGATTTTTTAAAGCATCTTGCAGGGCTAGACTGTTCATGACAGTAGCCATCATGCCCATATAATCGGCTGTGGCGCGGTCCATACCCTGGGCGCCGGGCGCGACGCCACGAAAAATATTACCACCACCAATAACAATGGCTAGCTCTATGCCCATCTCGACCACTTCGGCGATTTCTTCGGTGATACGCAATATAGTTGCGCGGTTGATTCCGAAAGCGTCGTCTCCCATGAGAGCTTCACCGGACAATTTAAGGAGAACGCGCTTATAGGGTCTGGTCATTGGCAAAATCCCGAAAGGTCAATCGTAACGTCGTAAAAAGCCAACCCGCTGCGCGACGGCAACGTGGTTGGCTATAAAAGCGATGCAGAAGCGTTATTCTTTGCCAGCGGCAGCAGCCACTTCGGCAGCAAAGTCTTCTGACTTGCGTTCGATACCTTCGCCCACTACATACAAAGTGAACTGGTCGACACTAGCCTTGTTGCTATCGAGCATTTCTTGAACCGACTGCTTATCGTCTTTAACAAAGGGCTGCGATAACAAAGTAACTTCTTTAAGAAACTTCTGTACCGTACCTTCGACGATTTTGCTAACAATATTAGCAGGCTTGCCTGATTCGACGGCCTTAGTTTCGGCTAAAGAACGTTCGGCTTCGATGTCGGCAGGCGCGATGCCTTCTTCATTAAGGGCCCGCGGACGGCTGGCAGCAACGTGCATGGCCACGTCTCGGCCAACTTCGGCTGGGCCAGAGTACTCGACAATAACGCCAATACGGCCGCTATGAACATAGCTAGCCAAAGCTTTACTGCTGTCGTAGTGTTTAAAGCGGCGAACAGCGATGTTTTCGCCAATTTTGCCAACCAGGTCGGTGCGTACGCTTTCGACCGTACCATCGCCTAGAGGCATCTTAGCCAAAGCGTCGAGATCGGCGGGTTGATTTTCGGCCACGAGCTTGGCCAAATCGTCGACAAATTTGATGAAATCGTCGTTTTTGGCCACGAAATCGGTTTCGCAGTTAACCTCGACCAAAGCGCCTTTTTTAGCGTCATCGCTAATGAAAGCAGCAACCAAGCCTTCGGCAGTAACACGGCTAGCGGCTTGGCCAGCGCGGCTGCCTAGCTTCACACGCAACAACTCTTCGGCGCGAGCCAAATCGCCGTCGGCCTCGACTAAGGCGTTTTTGCATTCCATCATGGGAGCGTCGGTACGCGCACGCAGTTCTTTAACCATTGATGCTGTGATTTGAGCCACGATATTCTCCAATTCTTCAGATAACCTGGCCAACGGGCCAGGAACATGCAATGCGATTGCAAAAAACCCCGAGCGAGCCAAGAAACCCGCCACGGGGTGCTGCTAGGGGGAGCCTAAGCGCCCGCCAAACAGACTTGCGACTAGCGAGAATTATTTTACTCGGTGTCGCCTTCAGCGGCCTCTGGGGCTGGGGCAGCTGGTTCTTCGGCAACTGGCTGAGCAGCTTGGGCATCGGCGTCGGCCTGGGGCTCTTCAGCCTCGGCTTCGACCTCGACGAACTCGTCATCGGTATCAGCCATTTCGGTTTCAGCGATTTCTTCGATAAGACCGCTAAGAGCTTGTTCGCGTCCTTCGATAATGGCATCGGCCATACCACGGGCGTACAAGACAATGGCTTTAGCCGAGTCGTCGTTGCCAGGTATGACGTAATCGATACCTTCAGGCGAGTGGTTAGTATCGACCACAGCAACAACCGGAATACCCAGTTTTTGTGCTTCAGCAACGGCAATTTTGTGATAGCCAACATCGATAACAAACATGGCATCAGGAAGATTATTCATGTCTTTGACGCCACCAATAGAACGATGCAGCTTTTCGAGTTCGCGCTCGAACAGCAAGCCTTCTTTTTTGGTGAGGTGATCGATGCCGCCCTCTTCGAGCTGGGCTTCCATTTCTTTGAGGCGACGGATGGATGTGCGAACCGTTTTGAAGTTAGTCATCATGCCGCCAAGCCAGCGGTTGCTAACATAGGGCATGCCGCAACGCGTGGCTTCTTCTTCGACAATTTCGCGCGCTGCGCGCTTGGTACCTACAAACAAAACAGTGCCACCGTTGGCGGCAATGCGTTGCATATATTGTGCCGCTTCGTGATATTTAACAACCGTGTGTTCGAGGTTGACGATGTGAATTTTGTTACGTTGCCCAAAGATGTAAGGAGCCATCTTGGGGTTCCAGAAACGGGTTTGGTGGCCAAAGTGCACACCCGCTTCGAGCATGTCTCGCATAAGTGACATTAAAAAATCTCCGGAGGGTTAGGTCTTGCACTCGGATTGCATCTAACACACGGTTAGACACCCTGGGTTACCGAGCGCGCTAGTTTATGTGGCAAGCTTAAGGCACAACAGCAAAGCAAGGTTTGCCGCCCAACGTTAAGCGCTTATAAGCTGCAGTACACTAGGCTTATGAAAAGCAATAGTTACTACAAGCGCCTAGCATATTGTGCAGTGCACGATATTTTGCAAAACGCCTATTGCCACAATCCTATAATCTTACTATTTATTCACTAGACAAGACAAGTCAGCATGAGCAAACTGGTTACCGACCCCGCCGATCTCGATAAAATGCGTGCCGCGTGCCAAGCCGCCGCACAAACCCTCGACTACCTCGCCCAATATGTGCGCGCTGGTATCACCACAGGCGAGCTCGACGAACTCTGTAAAAACTATATTCAAAACGAATTAAATGTCGAATCGGCCACTGTAGGCTACGCCCCACCGGGTTACCCGCCATTTCCGGGCGCGATTTGCACCTCGGTTAACCACGTTATTTGCCACGGTATCCCGGGCGACAAAGCCCTAAAAGACGGTGATATTATCAATATTGACGTTACCGTTATTAAAGACGGCTGGTACGGCGACACTAGCCGCATGTATTTTGTGGGTAAACCTTCTATATTGGCCAAACGCCTAGTAGAAACCACCTACGACTGTATGTGGTTAGGCATAGAACAAGTTAAACCTGGCGCCACGCTAGGCGACATTGGCTGGGCGATTCAGCAATATGCCGAAAAACAAGGCTATTCGGTAGTTCGCGAATACTGCGGCCATGGTATTGGTCAAGAGTTTCACCAAGACCCGCAGGTATTACATTTTGGCAAACCCGGCACAGGGCTGCGCCTAGAGCCCGGCCTTATTTTCACCATCGAGCCCATGATTAACGCCGGCCGCCGCGAAACGCGCCAACTCGGCGATGGCTGGACCGTCGTTACGCGCGATCGCAGCCTGTCGGCACAGTGGGAGCACACAATTTTAGTTACCGATACGGGTTACGAGGTTTTAACCGTCTCGGAAGGCATGCCACCGGCACCAAGCTTTATTACTCAAAAAGGCTAAACCATTACTACCCGCGCCGCTATTCGGCGCGCCTTGCAGCAGCAGCAACAGGCCGCCATTCGCTCGTTTCAACGCCAATTACGCCCCGAGCCTTTATTGGCGGCTCTAAGCCGCGCCTGCGACAAAGCCTTTAGCGCCTTACTGCGTTTACACCCCCTGCCCCAAAACGCCGCCCTACTCGCCACCGGCGGCTATGGCCGGGGCGAGCTCTACCCACATTCTGATGTTGATATTTTAATTTTGCTGCAGCAAGCCCCCTGCGCCAGCGAAACTCAGCAGTTAGAGCACTTAATTGCTGCCTTTTGGGATTTAGGCCTCGACCTAAGCCACAGCGTGCGGCAACTAAACGAATGCCA
>DATGSD010000178.1:0-6088 GCA_035302965.1 Burkholderiaceae bacterium
TAAGCCAGTCACTTTACATTCGGGTTTCCCCTAGGTATACTTGTCTCAAGTTAGTAAGAACAGGGTCTCGCAGAGGCGGCAAATAAAGCTTCTAGCGTAAACAAAAGCCCCGATCTTGCACCGCAGCAAAATTTGCTGTAAACTTAAATTTAAGGATGTCGCAAGGTGTCAATTAGGGTTAACCCTGATGCCTGGCTCGGGCAAAAGCCCTCGCAGCCCGACATGCCAAGGTTATCTCCTCCACCCTCCTCCTTTGGTGGATTTGGCCCGAAACCTCATGGTTTCGGGCTTTTTTTTGCTTATTTTGCGGCTAAGCCGTTTATTTATAAGCCATTTGCAGGCCATGCTGTTGGTTTTGCTTGCAGTTCCAACAATTTGTTCCTGCTGCCAAGCGATAAAAAGCCGATAATAACGAGTAATCAAGTTTGTAACACTGTTCACAGACGCCACAGGAGCCAATTATCGTGTCAGATTGGGACACAATTAGCTGGTTTTATATTTGTATTGTCGCATTCGGGGTTGGTGGGCTTATTGTTTTGTCAGAGCGCTGGCATGGCAAGGTTACCGGCGACACCGATTTCAACAAACCCCAGGCCGCTCATTCTCGAGCCACTCCGCGGGTTGGTGGCCTAGCGGTAGTGGCGGGCAGTTTAGCGGGCTTATTAGTTTTAGGCCCCAGTAACATGACATTGGCCTGGTTGTGGCCCGTGTTGTTTATCGCCGCTATGCCGGTGTTTTTGGCTGGTTTACTCGAAGATGTCACCAAAGAAGTGGGGGCGTTAAAACGCTTACTAGCTGCCTTTGCCTCGGCAGCCATTGCTTGGTGGTTGTTAGGTGGCATTACTCGAGTGGGCCTGCCAGGCGTCGATTATTTATTAGCGTTGTGGCCAATTTCTTTATTGTTTACCGTCGTTGCAGTTGGCGGTTGTACTCACGCGCTAAATTTAATCGATGGCATGAACGGTTTGGCCGGCATGGTCGCCATGCTTATGGCTTTATCGATTGGTTTGGTCGCCCTGCAGGTGCAAGACATCCCCATTTTTTTAATCGCTATTGCCTTGGCTTCGGCTACGCTCGGTTTTTTAGTGTGGAATTTTCCGTTTGGCCGCGTGTTTTTAGGCGATGGCGGGGCTTATTTTTTGGGCTTTATGTTGGCCGAATTAGCGGTGCAGCTAGTTATGCGCAACCCAGCGGTGTCGCCTGTTTATGCCTTGTCTGCCGTTTTTTATCCGGTGTTTGAAACCCTGTTTTCGATTTGGCGCCGTCGCGTTAAACGGGGTAGCCCCGTTGATCAGCCAGATGCGTTACATTTACATCATTTGGTGTTTCGCCGTTTGGTGCGAGTGACCTTTAGCCGCGATAGCCGTCACGCCATACCGGCCTTGTGCAATGCGCTGGCGTCGCCGTATTTGTGGGTTTTAACCCTGGTGGGTTTGGTTCCAGCCACTATCTGGTGGGATAATCCCCTGATATTGTTAGTCAGCTTATTAGTATTTGCCGCTATTTATCTTTGGATTTATTCACGGCTAGTTTCGTGGCGTCGACCAATGTGGTTATTACTACCCTCTATTGGGCGTCAGCACCGATCCAAATAATTACGGAGAATTCGTTTGCAAACAGAAGACATAAAACTGGCGGTGGTCGGTTTGGGTTATGTGGGCTTGCCGCTGGCGGTAGAATTCGGCAAAAAGCGTTGGACGCTTGGTTTCGATATTAATGCCAAGCGTGTTGCCGAATTAAAAGATGGGGCCGACCATACCCTCGAGGTTGAGCCCGAGGCACTGGCCGCCGCACACCACTTGCAGTATTCATCCGACCCCGAAAGCCTAACGCAGGCCAATGTGTTTATCGTAACGGTGCCCACACCCATCGACGAATTTAAGCAGCCCGATTTAACCCCTCTAATACGGGCTAGTGAAACCATTGGCAAAGTGCTTAAACGTAACGATGTAGTTATTTACGAGTCCACCGTATTTCCTGGGGCTACCGAAGACGTTTGCGTGCCTGTACTCGAGCGGGTGTCGGGTTTGCGTTTTAATGACGATTTTTTTGTGGGCTACAGCCCCGAACGCATTAACCCAGGCGATAAAAAACACCGCTTACCCAACATCAAAAAAGTAACCGCAGGTTCAACACCCGAAGTCGCCGACCGCATCGATGCGCTTTACCAAGAAATTATCATAGCGGGTACGCATAAAGCGCCGTCAATACGTGTGGCCGAAGCCGCCAAAGTAATTGAAAACACCCAGCGCGACGTCAATATTGCTTTAGTAAACGAATTAGCCATTATTTTTAATCGCCTGGGTATAGATACCCAGGCGGTGTTAGCAGCTGCCGAAACTAAATGGAATTTTCTACCCTTTAAGCCCGGCTTAGTGGGCGGGCACTGCATTGGGGTCGATCCTTACTATTTAACGCATAAAGCGCAAGCCATTGGCTACCACCCCGAAATTATCTTGGCCGGACGGCGTTTAAACGACTCTATGGGGGCCTATGTAGCCTCGCAATTAGTTAAGGCCATGACGCAAAGCGGCATCCAGGTGCTGGGTTCACGGGTTTTGGTGATGGGTTTAAGCTTTAAAGAAAACTGCCCCGACTTGCGCAACACCCGCATTGTTGATGTTATTACCGAGCTGCGCGACTATCACATCCAGGTCGATGTTTGCGACCCCTGGGTAGATCCACAACAGGCCGAGTCAGAATACGGCATTTCACTGATTACCAACCCGCAAGCCAATAGTTACGACGGCATTTTGTTGGCCGTTGCGCATACCCAGTTTGCCGATCTTGGCGCCCAGGCTATCCGCTCTTGGGGCAAAAAAGACCACATTCTTTACGATTTAAAGTACGTTTTGCCGGCTGAAACAGTCGATTTACGTCTCTAAGGCGAGAAAACATGAAAACATCACGCTATGAAGAAGTTGTACAGCAGTTGCGCGAGTCGCCGCGCCGTTGGTTAATAACGGGTTGTGCAGGCTTTATTGGTTCTAATCTGCTTGAAGCCCTATTGCAGCTCGATCAAGAAGTTGTTGGCCTCGATAATTTTTCTACGGGGTATCAGCACAATTTAGACGAAGTTAAAAAGTCAGTTAGTGCCGAACGCTGGCAACGCTTTACATTTATTGAGGGCGACATTCGTCAGTTAGATACCTGTCGCCAAATAACGGAAGGGGTCGATTACGTTTTACACCAAGCGGCGTTGGGTTCAGTGCCGCGCTCAGTCGAAGACCCCATCACCAGCAACGAGGTTAACGTTTCTGGTTTTTTAAACATGTTGGTAGCGGCTCGCGATGCCAAGGTCGCGTCTTTTGTTTATGCGGCTTCTAGCTCTACTTACGGCGATCACGAAGCGTTGCCAAAAATTGAAGATCAAATCGGTCGGCCAATGTCGCCATATGCGGTTACCAAATACGCCAACGAGCTTTACGCCGATGTATTTGCGCGTAATTATGGCTTTGCCAGTATTGGTTTGCGCTACTTTAACGTGTTTGGCAAGCGCCAAGACCCCGATGGTGCTTATGCAGCGGTTATTCCTAAGTGGATTGCCGCCATGGTTCGCGACGACGAAGTCGTGGTTAATGGCGATGGCCTAACCAGTCGCGATTTCTGCCACGTCGATAACGCCGTTCAAGCAAATTTACTGGCGGCCACTACGCCATTACAAGGGCAGCATCAAGTGTGTAATGTGGCCTATAGCGATCGCACAACACTTAACGAGCTCTTCCAACACCTAACCCGCATTCTTGCCAAAGAAGGGGTTGAATACAACAAACAGCCACGCTACGCCGACTTTCGTGATGGCGATATACGCCATTCGCACGCCGATATTAGCAAAGCCCAAAAGCTGTTTGGTTATCAACCCGTGCATGACATCATCCAAGGCCTAGAGGTAGCCATGCCTTGGTACACCCAATTTTTACGCTAAGTTTTTTAGCCACAGTGTTTTTAGCGCTTGTGCGGCGCATGGCCAGAGTGTTTGTTTTTTAGGTGGTATTTTGTCGTCAGCGGTTCTGTCCAAACATTTAATGATTGTCATCCACTCTTTGGGCTCAGGCGGCGCCGAGCGCGTCGCTGTGCAGTTAGCCGACTGGTGGGTTCAGCGAGGCTGGACGGTCAGTGTTGTTACACAAGCCGATTCAAGCCACGATGCCTATCCGCTTCCAAAGGCGGTGCAACGTTTTGTCTTAGGCACTCAAAAAAACACGTCAAATGTGGCTAGTGCGTTGTGGGCCAATTTACAACGCGTGTGGCGTTTGCGTCGTCTTATTCGCCGTCAGCGGCCCGACATCGTGCTTGGCATGATGTCGACTGCGTCTATTTTGTGCGTGTTGGCGGCTAAAGGCTTGCCGTGCCGTGTTTTTGCGTCTGAGCACCGTCATCCCCCCGAGCAAGCCATCAACCCATTGTGGCAGCGTTTGCGACATTGGGCATATCCTCGCGCCGAGCGGGTTATCGCTTTAACCTCGGGCACGGCGCAATGGCTAGAAAACACCATGCCCAGCAGTAAAACGGCCGTGATTCCAAACGCTGTTCAATGGCCGCTAGCCCTTAACGACCCTGCAATCGATCCGTCTAAACTGCCGCAACGTAATCGTTTATTAGCGGTTGGGCGTTTGCACCCGGTTAAAGGCTTCGATATTTTAATCGACGCTTTTGCCGCTATCGCGGCGTTCTTCCCTACTTGGGATTTAGTTATTTTGGGCGAGGGGCCAGAGCGAGAGTCACTTGAAGCACAAATCGAGGCCAACAATTTGGCTGATCGCGTCGCCTTACCCGGCTGGGTGGGTAATGTGGGGCAATGGTTTGAAAGTGCCGATCTTTACGTCTTAAGTTCGCGTACCGAAGGCTTATCGAATACCTTATTAGAAGCCATGGCTAGCGGCTTGCCCGTCGTCGCCTTCGATTGCGAGACGGGCCCGCGCGAAATTATTCGCCCCGGTATCGACGGCGTTTTGGTGACTCCGGTTGGTGATGCCGAGGCCCTTGCGGCTCATTTGTCGGATTTAATGGCCCATGAAGAAAAACGCCAGGCTTATGGGCGTCGAGCCATCGATGTGCGCGATCGCTTTTCGTCAACACGTGTAATGGCGCTTTGGCACCAGGTATTTAGCGACCTTCGTTGACACCTTACTTGGCCTCAAGGCCGAGTTTTCTCGGAGCATGCGATGAAAATAGTGTTTTTAGTCAGCTCCATGAATGCCGGTGGAGCTGAACGCGTGGCTGCCACCTTGGTTAATGCCTTGGCTGATCAAGGACACGATGTCACCCTATTAGTTTGCCACCCCAAAAAAACACCCAGCGCCTATGCCCTCGATGAGCGTGTGCAGCTGCAACACTTGCTTGACGAGTCCCCCTTTCTAGGTTTGAAATTTATTGGCTCGGCGATCAAGCCCTTTGTTTTGCGCCAAACGCTAAAACGCTTGCAGCCCGACCGCATTGTGTCGTTTTTAACCAATGTAAATGTAGTTGCCTTAGTAGCAAATTGGGGCTTAAAGCGGCCCATTATTGTTTGCGAGCGCACGCATCCGACATTAAATGAAAGTAGTGGCAAGTTTTTGCGAGTATTGCGTCGTCTGCTTTATCCACGGGCAACGGCCGTGGTGGCACAAACCGAACAAAGTGCGGACGTATTGCGTCGCTTGCTCCCTAGCCAGCCGCGGGTGCATAGCATTCCAAACCCATTGCCGCCCGAGCTTTTAACACTTGATAAAGCCTCGGGTCAGCCCGATGCCCAAGGTCGTTATCAGTTAGTCGCTATGGGGCGCTTGGTGCCATCTAAGCAATTTGATGTGTTAATTCGAGCGTTTGCCGCGGTGGCCCATAATTTTCCGAATTGGAATCTGTCAATTTGGGGCGAAGGCCCCTTGCATGCTAGTTTGCAACAGCAAATTCAGCAAAGCGGCCTGCAACAGCGCATCCAACTGATGGGCCACAGCAAGCAAGCCTTTCAACAATTGCAACAAGCGTCAGCCTTTGTGCTGACATCGCGTGTCGAGGGCTTTCCAAATGTCTTGCTTGAAGCCATGGCCTTGGGCTTGCCCTGTATAAGTTTTGATTGCCCCAGTGGGCCGGCCGAGCTTAGCGCCGA
>DATGSD010000179.1:0-2444 GCA_035302965.1 Burkholderiaceae bacterium
CCTCGGCTATTTTGTTGCCGACCCTATCGATTCTTCAGTCGAATATCCCGTTATTAACCGTGCTGTTACTTTACGCGACTCGTGGGGCGGAAAATAATCGAAATCTCCGATTGTTTCTGGTATTTTGTAAGTAGCAATCACCCAACATCTAATCACGTGAACAAACCAAATAAGCCAAGCAAAGCCTCGGCGGCACTCGACTTCAAAAGCGCAGCGCTTTATGCGCTGCGCGCCGTTTTGCATAACCCAGAACTCAACACACTCAAACAAGCGCTCGACCAACGCATGCAAGAAGCCGGCAGCTTTTTCGAGAATGAGCCCGTGGTTCTTGATGCCAGCCAACTCGCCCCCGACGCCAACATCAATTGGGCCGACCTTATCCGTCATTTTCAGCAGCACCGGCTGCATCCTATTGGGGTTTTAGCCACAAACAGTCAGCTCGAGGCGGCGCAAAAAGCCGGTTTGCCACCGGTAGACTTATCGAATTTGCCACAACGGCCTCCTAGCCAACCCGCACCTGTTGACGACGTACCAAAAGTGACGCCGCAGCCAACAACTGCGCAAACAAAGCCCGTCAATCCTACCGAACCCCAGCAGCCGGCTTTGGCACCAGCAGCCTTAATCATCGATCGGCAGCTACGTTCGGGCCAACGTGTTTACGCCCGCGACACCGACCTCATCGTTTTAGGCGTAGTTGGTCAAGGCGCCGAAGTAATTGCTGACGGCAATATTCATGTTTACGGGCCACTGCGGGGCAAGGCGATGGCCGGCGCACGTGGCGACACCTCGGCTCGCATTTTCACAACCGAACTCGATGCCGAGCTGGTGGCCATTGCTGGCATTTATCAGGTTATCGAAACCCAGCTTCCCGACGAATTACACAAACAGGCGGCCTGCATTCAACTCGATGGCGACTCGCTCGAATTTACCCGACTCGAGGCCAAGCGCTAAACATTAAATAACTCTAGCTTGCACTCACAGCCATGCTAAACAATTGCTTACTGTTACAGCCATTGGCATACGAATTTAATTCGCCATGGCGTTTCGCCCCTATTACAATGCGCAATAACAGAGCTGCAGCACTTTAGTAAGTGCTTGGGCTACTAATCTAACCAACCAAGAGGATTACAACCGTCATGACACGAATTGTTGTGGTGACTTCTGGCAAAGGTGGCGTGGGCAAAACCACGACAAGCGCCAGTTTTTCAGCCGGTTTGGCCATGCGTGGTCACAAAACGGCCGTTATCGATTTCGACGTTGGCCTACGCAACCTCGACCTCATCATGGGCTGCGAGCGGCGCGTTGTGTACGATTTTGTCAATGTTATCCAAGGCGATGCCTCGCTTAATCAAGCCTTAATTCGCGACAAGCAGCTCGAAAATCTGTTTATCTTGCCCGCCTCGCAAACTCGCGACAAAGATGCGCTTACTGAAGAGGGCGTTGGCAAAGTACTCGACGAGCTTAAAGAGATGGGTTTCGAGTACATCGTGTGCGATTCGCCAGCCGGTATCGAAACAGGCGCGTTAATGGCTTCTTATTTTGCCGACGACGCCATCGTCGTAACCAACCCCGAAATTTCATCGGTGCGCGACTCCGACCGTATCCTCGGTATTTTGTCAGCAAAATCAAAGCGGGCGGTTAGCAGCGACGAGCCCATAAAAGAATATCTTTTATTAACGCGATACAACCCAAAACGCGTTGCCGACGGCGAAATGCTTTCTTTGCAAGACATCGAAGACATTTTGCGCATCAAGCTTATTGGGGTCATCCCCGAGTCTGAAACGGTTTTACAGGCCTCTAACCAAGGAATTCCCGCAATCCATATCCGCGAAAGTACCGCCGCCCAAGCCTATCAAGACGTTGTCGCACGCTATTTGGGCGAAGACAAGCCGCTGCGTTTTGTTGATTACGACAAACCCGGCCTGTTCAAACGCCTATTCGGAGGCAAATAATATGTCCTTCCTCAGCTTTTTGCTCGGCAAGAAAAAGACATCAGCCAGTGTGGCCAAAGATCGTCTACAGCTTATTTTGATCAACGAACGCGGGGCAACTGACACCCCCAGTTATCTGCCGCAACTGCAAAAAGAGTTGATCGAAGTTATTTCTCGCTATATTGATATCAACCCAGACGACATTACCGTCAATCTCGATCGCCAAGACTCGCTCGAAGTGCTCGAAGTTAAAATCGAAATGCCTCAAGCAGAAGCCTAAAGCAACCCAGAACAAAAAAGCCGGCTAAAAAGCCGGCTTTTTTCTAGCCAATACTGTCAAGCACTAAACGCTTTGCAGTTTTTAAGCTAGCCGAAAATACGCATTTGCTGCGCTTGAGTTGTTAAATAACAATTATGCTAATTGTTATTTAACAGTTTTATCTTGCTACTATTTAGCGGTTTTTCCCGATCTGGTCGCCTACTACGCCACCAATCGCGGCGCCACCAACCGTG
>DATGSD010000180.1:0-2452 GCA_035302965.1 Burkholderiaceae bacterium
GCTTATGTTTTATAACCGTGACGCTTTCAAAAAAGCCGGTTTGGGTTCGCAGTCGCCTAAACGTTCCTGGCAGGGGCTACAAGACCAATTAGTCGATTTAGCCAATAAGGCAACTCGTCAATGCCCAGCTACAACCGATCAACCTGTGTCGATCAATCTAGAAAACCTTGCAGCGGTTAATAATCAGTTTTTTGTGAGCAACGATAATGGCCACAAATCGAAGGCAACGCCAGCCTTTACATTCGATGTGGTTTATGTGCGCCACTTGGCTCTCATGATTGCTTGGGTTCGTACCGAGCTTCTGGTTGGCCCAGGTCTCGACCATTTTGCCGTCGAGCGTTTTGCCGATAACGAATGCTCCGTACTTTTATCTGTTTCAAGCAATTTAGGTGATTTTCGCCAAACCAAGGGCTTAAATTTTGGCGTCAGCGGCTTACCTTATTACCCGCAAGTTACCGAAGTACCCGGCAACCCATTTTTAGAAGGCTCTGGTTTGTGGGCTACGGCCGGTCATGCGGCCGATGCCGAAAAAGCGATGGCTAATTTTGTTGTTTGGCTGACCCAGCCCGACCAAGCAAGCCAGTGGCATCAAGAAACCGGCTTTATTCCGTTAACCCAAGAAGCTTTTGCACAAACTCCCGAGGCCTACTATCAAGCACTTGGCGATTGGCGTCACTTGGTTGAGGTGTATCAAAAAGCGCCAAGCAGTACGGGACGGGGCTTCCGTGTTAATAATTACCCGAAAGTTCGAACCATGTTCCAAGAAACGTTGCGCGACGCCTTAAATGGTCAGCAAACGGCGGCCGCTGCATTAAGTGCCGCTGCAGCCGAAGCGGCTAAGTTACTAGAAACAGCCAAATAGTAAGTAAATTATCGTTATTTGGGCCGCTTCATTGCGGCCCTTTTTATGAGGTTTTTATGCTTGATTTATCGAATTTTCCGATTACAAAACGTTGGCCTGCTAAACACCCCGATCGTATCCAACTTTATTCCTTGCCCACACCCAATGGTGCCAAGGTGTCGATTATGCTCGAAGAGTGCGCCTTACCTTACGAAGCGCATTTGGTTTCGTTTTCGGAGGGCGATCAGAAAACGCCCGAGTTTCTATCGTTAAATCCTAATAATAAAATCCCGGCTATCATCGACCCAAAGGGGCCCGATGGCAAGCCTTTGCCCTTGTTTGAATCAGGTGCTATTTTAATTTATTTAGCCGAAAAAACCGGGCGGTTTTTACCACAAGACCCAGCAAGGCGCTACGAAGCCATACAGTGGTTGATGTTTCAAATGGGTGGCATAGGCCCCATGTTTGGTCAGCTTGGCTTTTTCCATAAATTTGCTGGCAAAGAATACGAAGATAAACGGCCACGTGATCGTTATGTGGCCGAGTCGAGTCGTTTGTTAAATGTTTTAAACCAACGTTTAACAGATCGCGAATGGGTAATGGGCAGCGAATATTCTATTGCCGATATGGCGATTTTCCCATGGGTAAGAAGCTTGGTTGATTTTTACCAAGCCGGCGAGTTGGTGGGTTTTGATGATTACCCCGAAGTTAAGCGGGCATTAACAACATTTTTAGAACGCCCTGCCGTTCAAGCTGGGCTGAATAGCCCCGCACGCGAATAGTCACATGAATCAGTTCACTGGCAGTTTGTATACAGCGCTTGAGGCCTTGCCGTCGTGCTGGCAGGGTGTTTTTGCTCAAGCGCCGGTACAACAAGCTTTACGGCAGCTCGAAGCGTTCCTGTCGGCTCGGTTGGCTGCGCAAGCAGTTATTTATCCGAGCCAGCCTTTTAAGGTGTTGCATCAACTGCCTCTCGAACACGTGCAAGTGGTTGTTTTGGGCCAAGACCCGTATCACGGCCCCGGTCAAGCTCAAGGTTTGGCTTTTTCGGTTCCGAATACGGTGCCAGCGCCGCCAAGTTTGCGCAATATTTTTACAGAACTGGCCCAAGAATATCCAGACGACTACCGCGCTCAGCAGGCCGACCTAACACGCTGGGTAAAGCAGGGGGTGTTACTTCTTAACACCACGCTAACCGTTGAGCAAGGTAAGGCGGGATCGCACGCGGGCAAAGGCTGGGAGCTGGTTAGCGATGCCATCATTGAGGCGGTTGCCAAACAAGGTAAACCTACTGTATTTATGTTGTGGGGGCGTCATGCTCAAGCTAAAAAGCGCTTGCTGCAGCCCGCAACAGACAGCAGTCCTTTGTTAATTTTAGAAGCTAATCATCCGTCGCCCTTGTCGGCGCGGCGGGCACCTATGCCGTTTATTGGCTGCGGTCATTTCAAAAAAGCCAACCAATGGTTGCGTCAGCAGGGCCGGCCAGGGGTTAACTGGCTAGCCCACGAAGCTTCTAATTAAAAGCTGTGTCGGATTCCGACGGCAACGCTAGAGGCTCGGCTTGCCGAGCTAAAATTGCACACGCTGTCCATCGACGCTGGCGGCAAAAGG
>DATGSD010000181.1:0-2267 GCA_035302965.1 Burkholderiaceae bacterium
ATGCCGGCCATAAACAGCAAAGGTTTTGCCTGGGGTGGCCATAAATGGGGTTACATACCTTAACCGCGACACAAGCCCGCTTAGCTTTAAAACGCGGTGACTTTTCTTGTGTTGACTATATCCAAGCACTTTTACAACGCAGTGCCCAGCATGCGTGTGTTAATGCGTGGGTTTATCAAGACGCTAGTCAGTTGCTAAAAGCTGCCCGCAGTATCGATCAGTCGGGGCGTGTACGCAAGGCCACCCACCGCTTAGCAGGCCTACCCTTTGCTGTTAAAGATAATATCGATGTTGCTAAGATGCCGGCTGCAGCTGGTACCGCAGCCTTGCAAGGCCGGGTGCCGGTGCAAAGTGCGCAAATAGTACAGCAATTAAAGGCCGAGGGTGCCATGGTTGCCGGTAAAGCCGGAATGCATGAGTTGGCGTTAGGTATAAGCGGCAACAATGCGTTTAGCGGTGTGGTTCGTAATCCTTATCAGCTTAAACATTTGGCCGGTGGCAGCAGCAGTGGGTCAGCGGCTGCAGTTGCTGCTGGCTTTGCTCCGTTTGCCTTGGGTACCGAAACAGGCGGGTCGATTCGCATTCCCGCCGCCTTATGTGGTTTATACGGTCTGCGCCCAAGCCTAGGCCGGTATTCGCGCTCGGGTGTTATTCCGCTGTCAAAAACCAGCGATACTGTTGGGCCTATTTGCCGCTCAATCGACGACCTGTTGCTAATCGATTCTGTGTTAGCGGCTGACGAGAGTACGTATTCAATCGATTTCTCAAGGCTGCGTTTGGGTTTGCCTAGAAACACCTTATTAAGCGATTTAGCACCTGATGTTGCTGATATTTTCGAGCATATGCTAGACCGCTTGTCAGCTTGGGGAGTGAGTTTTATTGATGCCGACATCCCCTTGTTTTTTGCGCTTGAGCAGCAAGCAAGTTTTCCTATCGTTTTTTACGAGTTGCAACGCGATTTACCGGCTTATTTAGAAAAAACGGGGAAACGCTTAAGCCTTGATGCCATTCAAGCCGGAGTTAAAAGCCAAGAGGTTGCTTTGACGCTAGCTAGTGTTCTGGGAGAGGGTGGCATTTCAGAAAAGGCTTATCGTAAGGCTTTACAACTGCGTTTGCGTTTACAGGCTTTATGCACCGATTATTTTCGTCAACATCGCCTTGATGGGTTTATTTTCCCGACAACCGTGTTACCTGCACCCAAAATCGAAGACAGCGAAACGGTTAAGCATAATGGCTCGGTGTGTTCTACTTTTACTTTGTATTCGCGTAATTGCAACGCGGGTAGTTTAGCGGGCTTGCCGGCAGTGACAATGCCAGCTGGGTTAAGCCAAGGTTTGCCAGTTGGTGTTACGGTTAGCGGCTTATGGCATAGCGACCGTTGGCTGCTTTATTTGACGAAAGCCATCAGTGCATTTCTAGACCCGCTAGAGCCAAGCTTAGGCGCTTTTTAACACGCGATGGTTAGCAGCTTAAGCATTGCGTGCAGCCTCGAAGGCGAGTAGGCCGATTCCGGCAATTACCAGTACGATTGCAAATAGCTGCAATGGGCTTAAAAGTTCGCGCAGCAACAACACACCAATGCCGGTTGTAACAACTAGCGAACCTCCAATTATTAAGGGGTTGCCCACAGCTACAGGAACGCCCCGACTGTAAATGATAAAGGTTAAAATCTCGACCAAACCGATAGCAACACCAGCTGCTACAGCTAGCCAAACCCCTTTGGCTGTTGCACTAATTTGTATTGCTTCGGTATGTTTCATATAAAACAAAAGGCCGACACCAACAAATGCAGCGACAAATTGCAGAACCACCGCGCCCAAAATTGCTTGAATATGATCGGCCGATAGTTTGATAAATACGTTATATAAGCCAAACATAACAGCAGCTAAGGCAAGCAAAACAATTGGCATAAAGTCTCACAAAAACAGATTATTTGGTGTGTTAGTACACTAAATTAACTAAGTTAGTTTAGTCGAAAGATTCTTTATATATTTGACGACTCGATTGTTTACTCCACATGGCTAAAATAATGTAGCTGCCTCTAATTAATAAGGTTTTATATGTGCACATCGTTGTTGTACCTAGATGCTAAAAACCGCGCTTATGTCGGTCGTACACTCGAGCTTAGTCTCGAGTTGCCCTATTTACTTGCGCGTTTTCCTAAAAACACATCGTTAAATTCGGCGGTAGAAGGCTACCCGCCAGTTAGTTGGGAAACAAAATACGCCATGTTGGCGGTAACCATGCCCTCAAGTGCGCCCATGTCC
>DATGSD010000182.1:0-2876 GCA_035302965.1 Burkholderiaceae bacterium
TGTTTTCCGAGGTGGTCGATGGGGCTGGCGTGCTCGAGTTCGGCTTGTCGTTGTTTTAGCTGCGCGTGAAGTTGCGGCAGGTCTTGGGGTTCGACGCCCAGGCGCCGGGCAATGTCGAAAAATTCGGACATGCGCGATTCGGCTTGGGCTAAGCCACTTGGGTCGGGTTCGCTGTCGACTAGGTAGCGATTGAGGTCGGAGATGGCTTCGCTTAGAGTGATGTGAGCCGAGTCTAGTGCGGTTAAGATCGATTCGAGTTGTTTGTCGTGCTCGATTAAACGGTTAATTTCTTGGCTGGCTGACAATAGCTGTTGTTGCGCCGAGAGGTCGGGCCCTTCTAGGGCTTCTAGAGCGCGTGCCGCTCCTTCAACTAGGGCTTTGCCATGAGCTAAGCGCTGCTGTGTGGCGGTTATGGTTTCCCATTCGTCTTCGTGCGGGCTAAGGCCGTTTAGCAAATCGAGCTGCCATGCAAGGCGTTCGCGCTCTTGCGCAAGGGCTTCTTTATTAGCTTGTGCTTCAGTGAGTTGTTTTTCAGCTGTTTGCCAGTTTTCCCAGGCTTGCTGAACGTGTTTTAGTAGGGGGCTGTGCTGGCCTTGAGCATCGAGAAGCTCGCGCTGCGCATTGGCTTTTAACAAGCTTTGGTGCGCATGTTGACCGTGGATATCGACTAGCTGTTCGGCGAGGCCGCGCAATTGGTTAAGTGGCGCGGGCACGCCATTGATATAAGCGCGGCTGCGCGAGTTGCTGTCGATAGTGCGCCTAAGAACTAAATCGCCGCTGTCGTCGTCGAGGTCGTGCTGTTCTAGCCAATCGCGTAACGATGGCGAGACTTCGAAGACGGCCGAAATGTCAGCTCGATTAGCGTTTTCTCGGATGAGGCCAGTATCGGCGCGGGCCCCAAGGGCGAGGCTAAGGGCGTCGATGAGGATGGATTTTCCTGCGCCAGTTTCGCCCGAAAAAACGCTAAACCCATCATCAAAATGGATTTCGGCCATGTCTACAATGACAAAGTTGCGAATTGACAGGCTGCGCAGCATGTTAATCGTCCTCGTCGGTCCAACTGGGGATTCGGTTCCAGTGTAATTTTCTGCGTAAGGTCGAGAAAAAGCTATAGCCGGCCGGATGAATTAGGCGCACTGTATCGTTTGCGACACGGATATTAATGCGGTCGCCGGCCTGGCTGTCAGACCAGGTTTGCATGTCGAAGTTGACGGTTGCGCCAGAGGTTACCCGACCCAAGTCGGACAAGGTAATGCTGAGGGTGCCACTGCCGGGTAAAACGATGGGTCGGTTCGATAAAGTTTGTGGGGCGATAGGCACTAATAACATGGCATTAAGCGCAGGGTGTAAAATAGGGCCATTGGCCGACAAGGCGTAAGCTGTCGAACCCGTTGGTGTCGATACAATTAAGCCATCGGCGCGCTGGCTGTGCATAAATTCGTCGTCAAGTTCAACCCGAAGGTCGATCATGCCGCCTCTAGCTGCGCGGTTAATAACAATATCGTTAAGCGCCATGCTTTTGTAAAGAGTTTGCCCGCCACGTACGATTTCGCCTTCTAAAAAAATGCGCTCTTCGATTTCGAAGTGGCCGCTAATTACGCGACGTAATGCATTTGTGGCATCATGTAGCGGGATATCGGTAATAAATCCTAAGCGCCCGTGGTTAATGCCAATAAGGGGTACGTGGTGGCGGGCAAGTTGGCGCGCAGCGCCCAGCATAGTGCCATCGCCCCCCATAATAACGGCCAAATCGGCGTGTTGGCCTATTTGTTGGTAGCTAGCACTAGGCTGATCTTTGAAGCCGGTATTGTGTGCCGTTTCTTCTTCGATTAAAACCTGACAGCCCGCCTCTTGCAAGGTACGAGCTAATTGGCGTAAGGGGCCATCGAGCCCGTGATCTTGATGCCGGCCAATTAGCGCCACCGTTTTGAAATGCATGGGGGGATTCCCTTCTATATCAATGGTTACAGTTAAGATAAAACAATTATAGAGTCAGGAAGCCCAAAGCGCTTTAAGCGCTGGGCACCTTTTTAGACAATTGCGTACTATAAACTCATGGATGACCGAGCCAAAGCCTTACTACGAGCACTTATCGAACGTTACATAGAAGACGGCCAGCCCGTCGGGTCGCGAACGCTTTCTAAAGTTTTCGACCTGTCGCCGGCAACCATTCGCAACGTGATGGCCGACCTCGAAGAGCTTGGCCTCATTCAAAGCCCGCATACGTCTGCCGGGCGCGTTCCTACGCCAAAAGGGTACCGCGTTTTTGTTGATCGTTTGCTTGCTGCTAAGCGTTTCGAGGTTTTACAGCCCGAGAAAATCCGCGAGATGTTACCCGCTGCCGAGCCCGCTCGTGCGGTCAATGCGGCGGCTACTTTGCTTTCAAATTTGTCGCAGTTTGCTGGTGTTGTGTTGGCGCCTAAGCGGGCCGAGGCGTTTCGCCAAGTCGAGTTTATTCGTTTGTCCGAGCGCCGTGTGTTGCTTATTTTGGTGACGCCCGATGGCGATGTACAAAACCGCATTTTGTTTTTACACCGCGATTACAGCGAATCCGAATTACAAGAGGCCAGCAATTTCTTTAATCAGCATTTTACTGGGCGCTCGTTTAACGAGTTACGCAGTGCCATCACCAAAGAACTCTCTTCTTTAAAAGCGCATATTTCTCAGTTAATGCAGGCCGCAGTCGATGCCGGCACCGAAAGTGTCGATACCGACGAGGCGGTAGTTATTTCGGGCGAAAGCAAGCTGCTGGAAGTCTCTGAGCTCGCGTCCGATATGGATCGACTGCGCCGTATGTTTGCCCTGTTCGAAAAAAAATCCGATTGGCTGCAGTTGCTCGATGCCTCGAGCCGAGCCCAAGGGGTACAAATTTATAT
>DATGSD010000183.1:0-7864 GCA_035302965.1 Burkholderiaceae bacterium
GGTTTCGGGGTTTAACGGCTGTACTTGCTTGGCGTGCACAGCTTCAAGGCGCTCTTCGAGTTCGCTAAAAGGCATTGCCCCATTTACTCGGCTGCCATCTGAAAAAATAATGGCGGGCGTGCCCTGAACTTTTAATTCGCGCCCTAACTCGAGCACCTCTTCGATAGGCGCGGAACATTCTTGGTGTTCGGGCTCTTCGCGCTTGAGCATCCACGCTTTCCAAGCCTGGCTTGGGTTTTCGGCACACCAAATATCGCGAGCTTTCTCAACCGAATCGGGCGATAAGACCGGAAATAACAGGCTATAAACCGTAATATTGTCGATGTCTTCGAGAGTGCGATGCAATTGTTCGCAATACTCGCAATAAGGATCTTCAAAAACCACTAATTTGCGCTCGCCCGTGCCCTTAACAAAGGGAATGGCTAAATCAAAGGGTAAGGTATTGAAATCGACCCGAGTTAGCTGCGCAATACGGCTTGCGGTTAAATCGTTGCGGGTTTGCGCATCGATTAATGCCCCTTGAATAACGTAATTAACGTCGGCATCGGTGTAAACAAGATCGACGCCCAACTGCACTTCAAACAGCCAAGGCAAAGGCGTTTGCCGGATATGATCGACCTGGGCCCCCGGAAAGCGCTCTTCAAACCGTGTAGCGATTTCAGCCAGTTGCTGCTCGCTCATCTGGCTTGGCGCTTCGCTTGCTACCGCGGTATCGGGCTGCGCAGGGGTGTCGGCCGCCGCCGGCAGCCCGCCTGTTAGCGCAAACATAATAAGGCTTAAAAAAACGAGCCGCTTTCGGATGGCAACAAACATGGCGCGAAACTCCGGAACCCAAAATAGCTTGTAGTAAAGCGCTTGCAACGCTTAAGAAGCCCCTTCGATTAACAAACGCTTAACAAAAGGCAGCCGATTAACAACATTCATACCGATATTGCGCAAGGCAACGGCTGGCGCAACTTGGGGTGCAAACAAATGATAGAGGCTATCGCAAGCAAAACCCATAAGAAAAATCGCTTCAGCACGCTGACGCCGATAGCGCCTTAGGGTTTGTATGCTACCTGGGTGACTGCGGCTAGCCCGCGTTGCTACCGTAGCCGCCAAGGTTTTAGCATCGGCTAACCCTAAGTTTAAACCTTGGCCAGCTAATGGATGGATGCGATGGGCAGCATCGCCTACAAGCGCTACACCGGGCGCAACCATTTGGCTGTGCTGCAGGGTTAAGGGAAAGCTATAAACTGGGCTGCGTACGCTTAACTGACCCAGGCTGCCGCCGGTAATATCGCTAAGTTCGGCTTGTAAACGCTGATTACGCGAATCGTCGGCGAGCTCGAGTAAAGCCTTGGCTTTGTCTGTTGGCATTGACCACACCAAAGAAACCTGCGGCCCATCGCTTGTTGTTGGCATAGGTAAAAGCGCCACAATACCTTGCGGGCTAAACCACTGGCGCGCAATGTTGTCATGGGCATGCTCGGCGTTTAAATGCGTCACCACCCCCGACTGCCCGTAAGGCACACGGTTTGTCGTAATGGCGGCAGCCGCTCTAACGGGCGATTGGGCGCCGTCAGCACCGACTAATAGTTTGGGGGTGAAGCGTTGCCCAGCCTCGCTTATAACGCTGCCATCGCTTAGTGACTGAAATTTATCGTCGTGCCACGTAACACCTGCTGCTATTACTAACTGCTGCAGCACGCGCTCGAGCTCGCTCGATTCGATAATCCAGGCCAAATCGGTTTTTGCGACCTGCCAGGCATCGAGGCCCACATAGCCGCGCGCATCGCCGTAAATATCCATGGCGCGCACCGAGGTAACCCGCCCATGATTAAGCAAACCCCAAACACCTAATTCGTGCAAAAACTGCTGGCTGGCCGGCGATAGCGCGTAAACCCGCGGATAATATTGTTGCGAATCGGTGTCGTGAAAGGTTTTACGTGGCCCAAGCAGCTGCGGCTTAAAGCCCTGCCGCGAAAACGCCAGCGTTGTGGCTAAGCCCACAATGCCCGTACCACAAATAAGAATAGAATTTGGCGTCATCGTGCTGTTGGTGCGCCAGCCCCTTTAGGCCATAACACCCACATTTCTCCTGTTTGCTTCATGCGCCCCGCCATAGCACCGGCTTCGTCACCAAAGCCCCAATAAAAATCGGCTCGGGCTGGCCCTTTAATAGCAGCACCCGTATCTTGTGCAAAAACAAGCCGTCGTAGTGGCTTTGTAGAAGCCGGGTACTGTGTCGCTAAATAAACTGGTGCACCCAAGGGCACATATTGCGTATCGACCGCAATGGCGCGCTTAGCTAGCAAGGCCAAGCCATAAGCACCCTTGGGACCAAATTGAGAGTCGGGAACACTTTCAGCCTTGAAAAAAACCATGGCTGGGTTGGCGTTAAGCATTTCTTGAATGCGCGATGGATTTTGCTGGGCCCAGGCTTTAATGTTTTGCATGGAAGCTTGCGCAAGAGGCAACTCGTTTTGCTGCGCCAACCACTGGCCTATTGACTGATACGGATGTCCGTTATGATCGGCATAGGCTAATCGGATGGTTTTGCCATCGGGCAGCTGTACTCGACCCGAGCCTTGAATTTGCAGAAAGAACGCCTCGACCGGGTCTTGCGCCCAAACTAAAACCGGCGGCTGTTGCTCGGATGCAGCAATTTGCGCGCGGCTTTTATACGGCACAACCCGTTTCCCATCGAGTTTACCGCGAATGCGCTTGCCGGCTAATTCGGGGTACAAGCCGCCCAAGTCGATGGTTAATAAATCGTCAGGTACCCCGTATAGCGGCCAACGATATTGCTCTGAGCGTTGAACGACCCTTGAATAAGCGGTTCGTAGTAACCCGTAACGGTGTTGGTAGCCGGCTTGCCCGCGCCATCGGCCAAACGCCACGGCTGTAACGTTTCGTGAAAAAACTCGCGAAGTTGTGCCGCGCTTGGCTGTTCGGTGTTGTCGGCCAATTGTTTGGCGGCCGCACAAACGGGCTGCCAAACGTGGGGGGTTGCACGTGCTGGCATGGCTTTTGAATTCGCAACAGGCCGCATTAAACCCTTGCAATTATTAATAAAGCCTTTCCAAACATGGTCGAGCGCATCGTCAGACCATCCGGGCAAAGCCCCCCACGAAACCGGTATAAAACGCCCATCGAGGGGCCTAGCCTCGGTATCGGGAAGTTCGGACAAACTGGGTATTTTTAAGGGCTGCTGACTAATATCAACAACGTCTTCAGGCGCTTTTGGCTCGTCATAATCGCTAGGAACACTTGTGCAAGCCGCAATCAGTGACAACAAACCCAGCGCCAAAAAAAATCTGTTCATACGCAAAGAATTAGCCAGTTGGAAAATTAACCCTAAGCGCAAAAACCAAGGGCGCGACCAAACAACAAATTTACTTTGAAACCGTTATGCAAGCGCCGGATATGTTTTTACTGACGCCGCCAGATTCCAAACAAAAGTATTTTGAAATCTTAATGCAAGCTGCTGGGCACAGCCAAGACAAATTCGTCGATAGCCACTTCGAAGGGTCGGCCATCGTCGCCCACGCATAAATAGCTGCCTCGCATCGTACCAAAAGGCGTGGGTAAAGGGCAGCCACTGGTATATTCGAACGACTCGCCCGGGTTTAGCAAAGGCTGTCTGCCAACCACCCCTAAGCCGCGCACCTCGTGCACATTTTGATTGCCATCGCTGATAATCCAATGTCGGCTAATAACTTGTGCAGGCCGCTCGCCCTCGTTAACAATTTGCACCGTATACGCAAAAACATAACGTTCAGCCTCGGCCTCAGATTGCTCGGGTACATACTGCGATGTAACGGTAACGCGTAACTGATAGGGTTTCATACAAATTCCTGCAATAATAATGGTTGCTTCTGTTTAACGCCTTTAGTGGCGCTACCTTACGAGAGTCATGAGCCTTACCGCCCCTACTACCCGAATTGCCCCAAGTTTATTATCGGCCGACTTCGCCCGCTTAGGCGAAGAAGTTCGCGACGTTGTCGACGCTGGTGCCGACTGGATCCACCTCGATGTTATGGATAACCATTATGTCCCGAACCTAACCGTAGGGCCAATGGTTTGCGAGGCCTTACGCCCACATACCACGGTGCCAATCGATGTTCACTTAATGGTTGAGCCAGTAGACAGCTTAATACCGGCCTTTGCAAAAGCAGGGGCCGATATTATCTCGTTTCACCCCGAGGCTTCTCGGCACCCCGATCGCACCTTATCGCTTATTAAAGAACACGGCTGCCAGGCCGGCTTGGTTTTCAACCCAGCAACACCTTTAAATTGGCTTGATTATGTAATCGATAAAGTGGATGTTATCTTGCTTATGTCGGTTAACCCGGGCTTTGGCGGGCAACAATTTCTACCATCTACCCTGTCTAAACTTCAGGAAGTGCGCCAACGCATCGATAGCTGGCAAGCACAAGGCGGACAGCCCATTGCACTCGAAGTTGATGGTGGTGTCAAAGTTGACAACATTGCCGCAATTCGGGCTGCTGGCGCCGATACCTTTGTTGCGGGCTCGGCAATTTTTGGCCAGGCCAATTACCGCGACGTTATACAAGCCATGCGCGACGAGATTCGCCGCGGCGAAGAAACCATGCGTCAAACACCATGACACGCTATTCGGCTGTTTTATTCGACCTAGACGGCACCTTACTTAACACCCTACCCGACTTATGCGATGCCACCAACGCCATGCGCATGGAATTGGGTTTATCGCCATTGGCTTCCGATATTGTTGCCAGTTACTTGGGCGATGGGGTCGATTGCCTTATTAAACGCGCGCTTAATCAGCAGCTTGGCCAAACACCCGATGCCGGCAAAATACAAACCGGCCGCAAGGTTTTTTACCAACGCTACCACCTAGTTAATGGCGATAAAGCGCAAATTTACCCTGGTGTGCTAGAAGGTTTGCGAGAATTTAGCGGTAACAACTACAAAATGGCCGTCGTAACCAACAAAAGCACCGAATTTGCCCTGCCCCTACTCGAGCGAAGCGGCTTGTCTCGCTTTTTTGAGCACATTATTTGTGGTGATACCTGCGCAAATAAAAAACCCCACCCCGAGCCGCTACAACACGCTTGTAAACTACTTAACACGCCCCCCGAAGCGACCGTTCTGATTGGCGACTCGGCCAACGACGCCCTGGCCGCAAAAGCCGCCAACATCAGTGTCTTGCTCGTGCCTTACGGCTACAGTGTTAATAAAAACGTGCACCAAATGAAAGTCGATGCTATAGTTAGCGATATTCAAGAAGCGGCCAAATGGGTCGCCCAACAAAAAAATTAACGTCAAATACCTTATATGAACGCTAGCCCAATCACCCGTCCAACGCTCAACGCCAACTGGCGTTGGTGGTGGTCGTGTACCGGGCAAAAATAGCGTACCCCGGCACAATCGCCTTGTTTGTGCCACAGTAAACGTCAATAAATTCTACTTTGCCCGGAACCCTGCATTCCGGGCTTTTTTGTGGGCTCGGATTGCGTTAACCCAACGAGACCACCATGACCGAAATTGAATTTAATGCTCTGGCAGCCGATGGCTACAACCGCATTCCTTTAATTGCAGAAACCTACGCCGACCTCGATACACCGCTATCGATTTACCTAAAACTAGCGCATTCGGGGCCCAAGGGCGGCCGCTATAGCTGTCTCCTTGAATCGGTAGTTGGCGGAGAGCGCTTTGGTCGCTATTCGTTTATTGGTTTACCCGCCAAAACCCGCTTAGAAAGCTATGGCGAACAAACTGAGGTTATTCATGAAGGTAAGGTAGTCGAAAGCCACACAGGCAACCCCTTCGACTTTTTAAGCACTTACCAAAAACGCTTTAAAGTGGCCTTGCGACCCGGCATGCCACGATTTGCCGGTGGCCTGGCCGGTTATTTTGCTTACGAGGCCGCCCAGCATTTGCTAGATGGCGTCAAATTAAGCGACAAAGCTTTTCCGAGTGGCATGACGCCCACGCCCGACATTTTGCTCTTGCATATCGACGAACTTGTGGTCGTCGATAACCTTGCCGGGCGCACCTATTTAATTGTTTACGCCGACCCGTCTCGGCCCGAAGCCTATACACAGGCTCGCCAGCGCCTTAACGACTTACGCCGCCAATTGCGCTCTCCGGTAACCATTCCATATGCCTACGCCAGCTTACAAACCAAAAGCCGCCATTTAATCGAACAAAACGATTACCTAAAGGCCGTCGAGAAAGCCCAAAACGTCATTAAAAAAGGCCAGCTTAAGCAAGTACAAATTGGACAAACCATTAGCAAACCATATAGCGACTCGCCACTTTCGCTTTACCGCGCGTTGCGCTCTCTCAACCCGTCACCGTATTTGTACTACTGGAATTTTGACGACTTTCATGTTGTGGGTTCATCGCCCGAAATACTGGTGCGCCAAGAAACCATTAACACCAACGGCACGCGCGAAGCCAACGTTGTATTACGCCCATTAGCCGGCACAAGGCCCCGTGGCACAACCCCAAAGCGTGACCAAGAACTGGCCAAAGAATTATTAGCCGATGCTAAAGAATGCGCCGAACACAATATGTTAATTGAACAAGCGCACAGCGACCTTAAACCCATCTGCCAGCCCGAAACCATCCGTACCACCGAAACCCGCGCCATCGAACGCTACTCGCATGTAATGCACTTGGTTTCTAACGTGCAAGGCAAACTTGCCCCCAACAAAAACGTAAACGACATCTTAAAAGCTTGCTTCCCAGCCGGTACCTTATCGGGCTCGCCACGCAACAAGGCCATGGCACTTATTGACGAGCTTGAACCGTTGCGCCGCGGCATCTACGGCGGCGCCACCGGCTACCTAAGTTACAGCGGCGAAATGGACTTAGCCATCACCATCCGAACCGGCATTATTCAAAACGGAAATTTATACGTACAAGCCGCCGCCGGCATTGTGGCCGACTCTGACCCACAAAAAGAATGGGAAGAAACCGAAGCCAAGGCACGCGCCATCTTGCGTGCCGCTGAACACGTCCAATACGGACTTGATGAACCGATTTAATCGATTATCAACAACACAAAACCACGCAACTCACCCAACAAACACCAACGAGCAAAGCAAGGAAACACCCATGACCATTAGTACAGCCGACGCCTTAACGCGTTGTATCGAACACCGCGAAATCTTCCGCGAAGAAATGTTGCACCTTATGCGCTTATTAATGCGCGGTGAAATGCCGCCAGAGATTGCGGCCGCCCTACTTATTGGCCTGCGCGTTAAAAAAGAAACCATTGGCGAGATCTCAGCCGCTGCCGAAGTAATGCGCGAATTCGCCTTAAAAGTTCCAACCGAAAACCCCGACGACTTACTCGACATGGCCGGTACCGGTGGCGACGGCAGCCACACGTTTAATATTTCTACCGCTGCCATGTTTGTCGCGGCGGCCGCCGGCGTAAAAATTGCCAAACACGGGGGTCGCAGCGCCTCGTCGTCGTCGGGAAGCGCCGATGTGGTTGAAGCCTTAGGCGTAAACATCGAACTTAGCCCCGAACAAATCAGCGAATGCCTCGAGGCCACCGGCATCGGCTTTATGTTCGCCCCCGCTCATCATAGTGCGATGAAAAACGTTGCCCCCATTCGTAAATTATTAGGCGTTAAAACTATTTTTAATATTTTGGGCCCGCTAACCAACCCCGCTGGTGCTGCCAACCAGCTTATGGGCGTTTTCCACCCCGACTTGGTCGGCATCCAAGTACGCGTTTTACAGCGCCTTGGCTCTAAGCACGTGTTAATTGTGCATGGTAAAGATGGCTTAGATGAAGGCTCTTTAGGTGCCGCCACAATGGTAGGCGAGCTTAAGAGTGACAAGGTTAGCGAATATGAAATCCATCCCGAAGACTTTGGCA
>DATGSD010000184.1:0-5010 GCA_035302965.1 Burkholderiaceae bacterium
GCATTCTCGCCTTTGGTGCCGCCATAAACTACCAAGGCTTCGAGTCGTTAGGCCCACAAGTCGTCACTTTTCTCGAGCGTTACAACCCTTTCTTCTGGTGGGTTGTGGCCATTATTAGCAGCCTCATCCTTATTTACTTACTACTCGGCTTTATCCAACGCAGCCGCCACCGCAACCAACAACGCACTATTACACCAACACAATTAAAGCAACTGGTTCAACAGCTCTCCGAGCCCGCCCGCGAAGTTTTACAATGGGTTTGGCACGATCAACGCCACCCATTAACTGTTGGCAATTTACAACAGGCACTAAAAGAATTACGTGGCGGCCGTGCCGGCTTAATCGCGCTTGCCCACGAACAATCCGCCATTCTCCAGGCTCCTTCTAACAAACAGCCTGCAAGCGAGGTCGAGCATTACTTGCACAGTAATTAAAAATATGTTTGACTATGCTTATGGAACCTGTTTTTTACCTTAACGGCGCTACGTGCGGCTCTTCAGCTGCAGGGGCTGTTTTGGCTGTTCCATCTTCCCTCCAGTACCTGTCTCTTGCCCTACCCCTTTCGCTACTACTCCTACCGATCGGTTGCCGAGCCTAGAGCCCTGTGGCAGTTCGGCAGCCTGTTTGCCACGCGAAAAACTCCAAAACTCCAGCTCTCTTTTTAATAGTCATTACTGCCCCGAGGCTGGCGGTTCGTGCCAGGTAACAAAGTTTTAGCAATATAGGTGCACCATGCTCTCCAGACCATCTGACAAATACCAACCTTTTGTGCCCTTTGAACACGATTTTTCTGAGCGCACATGGCCAAGCAAACGTATCACCCATCCCCCAATCTGGATGAGTACCGATTTACGCGACGGCAACCAATCGCTTATCGAACCCATGAGCGTCGAACGCAAATTGCGCTTTTTCGAGCAATTAATTCAGATCGGTTTTAAAGAAATCGAAGTTGGCTTTCCTTCCGCTTCGCAAACCGATTTCGACTTCGTGCGCAAATTAGTCGACGAAAACCGCATCCCCGACGACGTTACCATTATTGTGTTAACACAGTCGCGCGAAGACTTAATCGCGCGTACCGTCGAAGCGGCCGCTGGCGCCAAAAATGCCATCGTGCATTTATATAACGCCTGTGCTCCAGCATTCCGCAAAATCGTCTTCCAAATGGACAAAGACGAAGTTAAACAATTGGCTGTTGATGGCACGAAATTTGTACAAAAATACACAGCTGCCCATCCCGAAACCAATTGGCGCTACCAATACTCGCCCGAAGTCTTTAGCACTACCGAACCCGAATTCGCCTTAGAGGTTTGTAATGCGGTTGTCGAAACCTGGCAACCAACCGTCGATAACAAAATTATTCTTAATTTACCGGCCACCATCGAGGCTACAACGCCTAATTTGTACGCCGACCAAATCGAGTGGATGCATAACAACCTTAAACAACGCGACTGCATTGTTTTAAGTGTCCACCCCCACAACGACCGCGGAACAGCTGTAGCCGCTGCCGAGTTTGCCGTAATGGCCGGTGCCGACCGCGTTGAAGGCTGTTTGTTTGGCAACGGCGAACGCACAGGTAATGTGTGTTTAATTACCTTGGCACTAAATTTATATACCCAAGGCATCCATCCGGGCCTCGACTTCTCAGACATCGATGAAGTTCGCCGCTGTGTCGAGTATTGCAACCAATTGCCCGTACATCCCCGACACCCTTATGCTGGCGACCTTGTATTTACCGCCTTCTCAGGCTCGCACCAAGACGCCATCAAAAAAGGGTTTGCGCAACAAAAACCCGACACCCTTTGGGAAGTTCCGTATTTACCTATCGACCCAGCCGATCTTGGCCGAAACTACGATGCCGTTATTCGTGTCAACAGCCAATCGGGCAAAGGGGGCGTTTCGTATTTGCTCGAAAAAGAGCACGGCTTGGTTTTACCGCGTCGCTTACAAATCGAATTTAGCCGCGCCATGAAGCGCGTAACTGACGAAACCGGAAGCGAAATTACCGCTAGCGAAGTTTACGATTTGTTCTGCCAAGAATATCTCGATGTCAAACAGCCCTGGACACTGTTGCGCCACCAAATTACTGGTCAGCCCAACGCAGCGCCTGGCGAACAATTTTCTATTAAGGTCGAGCTCGACTTTAATGGCGAAACAAAGCATTTAGAAGGCCAAGGCGATGGCGCTATATCGGCCTTCGTCAATGCACTCGATCAAGACATCCGCATTATGGACTATCACGAGCACGCAATCGGAAGCGGCACCGACACCCGCGCTGCCTCGTATATCGAATTACGCGTGGGCGACTCGGCCACCGGTTTTGGGGTTGGGGTTCATGTCGACATCGTAACGGCTTCGTTTAAAGCCATTTTAAGCGGGCTAAATCGCCACCTTGCTCGACAAGCAAAAAAAGCGAAAGCCGCATAGTTATCGAGTGGGTTTAAACGCAGCCAAACCAACGGGCAACCCGCTACCAAACGGAAGCGGGTTCCCACGTAACATCGGCCTCAGCTTTTAAAGAGTGTCGTAACAACTCAAGAAGCGGAAAAGCACGTTGGCGTAAGCTTACAGGGCGCGACATTGGGTGAACTTTATCACCGTGCTCGTCTTCGTCGTCATCAAAATCGGGTTGGGGCTCAAGAGCAAGGGCTTTCTCGATGCCCTTTATGGCGCTCGACAAATCGTCGTGTGTAATAACACCGCGTTCGGGCACATCGCCTACAAACGACTTACCAGCCGCTTTTAATAACGGCGCAGCATGTTTGGCAAACATTAATACTTCAGCGGCTGCTCGCGAGCGGAATACAAGCAACATAAGAACTTCTCCGCATAGATTAATAAAACACTTATCGTACCGCGTTCACAATAAAAGCAGGCACTATGCAAGGCATTTAATTCGCTCTGGATACCTTGCATGCCCAATAAACAACAACTCATTAAGGCAATAGCTTTTGCAGCTGCCTTACTAAGTACGGTTTTTCTTCTGCCTAACATCGCTCAAGGCCAATTAAGCTGCGGCCCGGCATTAACAGGCCAACCCTGTGCCTGGGGCGGCATTGCCACACAAGGCGCAAGCGAGCCAACGAGCGATATGGGCGTCGGCAACCCCATCCATTTGGCCAGCGGCAATAAATACCAATATGAAGTCGACCTTCCGGCCAACCGTTTTGAACCTCTACTGGAAATTGGCCGTCATTACAATTCTTTAGATCCGCGACAGTCGGCGTTTGGCAAGGGATGGAACCTATCTTACGAAACCCGTCTTTTTTATAGTGGTGGCCAATGGCAAGTGGTCCAGGCCGATGGCAGCCGATTAACCTTGGGGCCAACACCACATGCCATAAACAACAAACACGGCTATTTACAAGAAAACGCCGAAGGTTGGCTATGGCATTGGCCCACTGGGCGCCAGCTGCAATTTAACCGGCACGGCCAACTCATTCGGATTACGCTAGCCTATCCACAGCAACAGTCTGTCAGCATTTACCGACATCAAAGCGGCCCCTTACAAGGCGCCATTGACGAGATCAAAACAAACCATGGGCAACGCTTAAAATTTAATTACCGCCAATTCGGCGGTTCTTTTTATATCAGCGCTATTGAAAGCCCTATTGGTAAATTCCGATATCGATATGGTGTGAGCTCGGCGAACAATTCCGAGTTTCAACTTCGAGCCGTTATTCGACCAGACGGCATGGCAAAACGCTATCTATTCGATAGCCGAGTCCAAGCCGGAAATACTGGCCTTTTAACCGGCATCGATGTCCAATCAGCTGATAATCGGTATATTCAACGGCTTGCTCGTTGGGAATACGACCAACACGGTCGCGCTATTCGCTATCGGCAAAACGGTGCCACCAAGCCCACACTTAGTTTGCATTACTTGAGTTCGGCCAGCAAAAACCGCCCCGGCTTAACAAAAATCGTTACCGCCGATGGCGCCGCCATCACCATCCCGTATTTTTATAAGAATAATCGCTACCAACTGCCTCAATTGCGGGCTACTCAGAGCAAGCCAATAACAACAAATATTGAACCACCGATAAACCATACAAAAACCCGCAGCGCCAGCTGGTTGAAATCCACACCGCCAAACACAAGGCGAATCGTAGCAACCGCTTCGACCAATACTCCTGGCTGGCCGGGTTTACGCATTCAATTCAACCCCCAAAACCAAACAAGCAGCTGGTCGAGCAAGGCGACAGGTACAGAAGCCCGCCAATACAACAAGCAAGGCCAGGTTTTAGAACGACGCTTTGCCAACGGCGACCAATGGCACTATCGATACAACCGCTTCGGTCAACTCAAAACCGTTAACGCAAAAAACGCTCGCTCTCGACACAAACAGACGATTCAGTGGTTAAACCAACACCCCAGTGTCATTAAAAACCAGTTCGAAACCGAAATTCGTCGCTATCACCAATCGCAAACAAACTGGCTTAAACAGAAAACCACTGTACGTTGGGATCCACCAGGTTCGCGGCAGCCTTTTGTTGCGCACGACCGCTTCCAATACAACATTGATAAACAAGAAGTTACCCACTTCTTGCCCGAAGGGGGTGCTCTCAGCTATCGCTATAACAAAAATGGCTTATTGCAAGCTATTAGTTGGCTAAATCGCGAAGGAATGCAACAAACCGTTATTACTAGTCAGCCGAAGCAAGCGGGCTACTTTTATGGCAACGGTTTGCATCTGCGCAGCTATCTTTACAATGGGCACGCGCAATTACTAACCCTTAGCGCAGCAAACCAAACCTTGTGGGAAACGTTTCGCTTACTCGATACGAAAAACCAGGTTGTTGCAGAAAGCCATACTAGCCACTTTAACCAGGCGCCTTACCAAAACACCCACTACTACGGCTACGACGAAAAAGCACGTTTAGTGAGTGCCCGCGACCACAACACACACTGGCGTTACGCCTGGCATGCCGACGGCAGCCTACACACTCAGCAAATCAATACACATAGGCTAGCCCCACAAATAAAAAAAGATGCCAGCGGTTTGCCTACTCA
>DATGSD010000185.1:0-4586 GCA_035302965.1 Burkholderiaceae bacterium
AGACGCCTACTATAACATATTTTTTGAGGCGCATATAAGATCGATAGCACTCTGATATTAAACGACTAAAATACGCCGTGCATACTCTTTAAAACACAAACCTATAATCACTTTACCTGCATTTGTTCATATTTTAATGTGTCTATCCAGACAAGAGGCGTTCACATAGCCCAAAGATACGCGATAGAAAGTTGTTAATACTTTCATCTGTCTTTCAACAAAAAGGATTTCATTACCTTATTACGCTCGATGTGGTGCGCAAGCGTCGCTGAACACAAGAATTACTATCTAGAGTCACAGCCTCGGGCCGCACTGGCTTGTGAACACTGCCAATCGCATTATTATGCATAGCAACTCAGTTGCTTGCATTTATTTCATGGTCTCTCAACATGGCCCAAAATACCACAGCCGAAAAGAAAAACACCATGACGCCGCTGTTGTGGCTAAGAAAGCTTTGCGTTAAACCGTAATCGAGATAAGACACGCACAGCGCTGCTCCCGCCAACGCATACGGACGAGCAGGAATCGTAACCGCTAACAAGCGTCGCGAAAACAACCTTAAAAGCCCAAGGTACAAAATCAACAAAACCGCCAGCCCTAGCAAACCGCGTCTGGCTGCTGTATCAATGAATTCGTTATGTAAATGCCCAAACTGAGTAACAATTTGATCCACTTTATCTTCGTCGGCCAGTGTTTGAATATGGCGCTGCAACCCTTGCTCTCCCATCCCGGTTAAAGGGGCTGCGCTTAGGGCCAGCAAACCGGCCTTCCACATCTCGAACCGAGCGCCTACAGAGGTATGGACATTATCTTCTTGTTGATACAGCCGGACATCACTGATTGCTTGTTCGACACGCTGTTTAACTCCTGTGCCGGGTACCATAACTACCGCAGCTAAGCCAGCCAACAACACCAATAAAAAAATAGGTAAGGTAAAGCGTGGCAGCATACTGCGGTAGCCGAACAAAATCAGCACCAGCACAAAAGGAGCACCTATCCATCCTCCGCGAGAGCCTGAAAACAAAGATGCTGCGAGTCCGGCTAAGAAACCCAAGAGTAATAATAGTGACCAAGCAACGGAGCGTCGGTAAAGCCAAGCCCAACCAACACCAATCAGACACAGCATGCCAAATAGCATCGCGATATTGCCAAACTGGATGACATGTGTATAACCGTCTGCACGATCTACCCCCAGTAACAATTTTTGCCAGCTGGCCCACAAACCAACAGCAATCGCACCAAACGCCGTGCCACCCCATAAGCAGGAAGGCTTAGGCGGGTAACGTAATAACCAAAATAATGCAATGCCCGCACACAAAATCCGCACGGGCTTGTCAAAACGCTTAGAAGGCTGACCGTCTAAGATGATTTCTAGTACCCAGCTAAAAAAATACAAGGCAAATAGGCCTAACAAAACCTTATCGCCCGCCGTCAATTGCGGCCATAAACGCGGCCTTATCAATACCGACAAGCCGCCCAAAAAAAGTAAGGCTGCACCCACCGAATAGCCCGACGGTACGATCAGAGCAATGGCAAATAATAAAAAGACAGCCAGACAGGTGTACCGTGATGGCCAAACTGTTGCTGGGGCATTGGGATGAGTCATGATGATCCTACCTGTTATTCACTTTACTTACGAGTACTTACAAACCCCGCAAATCGACTGGTGCAACGACAAGTGCCATAAATTACCCTAAAATGGGCTAATTAGGTGCTGACAGCAGAATAAAAAAAGGCCGTAAGCGAGCAACCACGCTGGCTTACGGCCATTTATGTTTGGTGGCGCATCCCTGATTCGAACAGGGGACCTGCGGATTATGATTCCGTCGCTCTAACCAGCTGAGCTAATGCGCCAAAGAACGCAAACTATAATACACTTTTTGTAAATTTAAAATGGTTAAGATTTCGGTTCTAGATTTAGCGCCAATTACCGACAATGGCACAGCTGCACAATCGTTTAAAAACAGCGTCGATTTAGCCCAACTTAGCGAGCAGCTGGGCTTTCATCGCTACTGGTTGGCCGAACACCACGGCATGCCAGGTATTGCCAGCGCGGCAACCAGTGTATTAATTGCCCATATTGCGCATCATACGCAAAGCATTCGGGTAGGGGCTGGTGGTATTATGTTGCCTAATCATTCGCCGCTAGTCATTGCCGAACAATTTGGCACGCTAGAGTCGCTGTTTCCGGGTCGCATCGATCTCGGTTTAGGGCGTGCGCCGGGTTCCGATCAAACAACGGCTCGCGCTTTGCGGCGCAACCTAGCCACCGATGCCCAGCAATTTCCACAAGATGTGGTCGAATTACTCGATTATTTTGCCGATACCGGCCGCCAAGCTGTGCGGGCCATACCCGGCGCTGGGCTTGATGTGCCAATTTGGATATTAGGTTCGAGTTTATTTGGCGCCCAGCTTGCAGCAGCCCTAGGTCTGCCCTATGCCTTTGCATCACACTTTGCACCCCAGCAGCTTATGCAGGCTGTTTCTCTGTATCGGCGCAGCTTCCAAGCGTCCAGTTATTTATCTAAGCCGTATGTCATGCTGGGCTTTAACGTTTTCGCCGCCGATTCCGACGATGAAGCCCAGTTTTTAGCCTCTTCATGGCAGCAATCATTTGTTAATTTGCGGCTTGGACGGCCAAGTACCCTACCCCCACCCGTCGAAAACTATCTCGAACAGCTAGCACCCGCCGCTAAACAAATGCTCGATCAAGTCTTAAATTGCTCGGCCATTGGTAAACCCGAAACCGTCCAACAAAAACTACAAGCTTTTATCGATCAAACGCAGCCCGACGAGCTGATGATTACCTCGAATATGTTTGATCACCAAGCGCGCCGTCGCTCTTACGAAATTACCGGCACGCTGCAGTCCACGCTAAAACGGCCCCCTCTTCCACTTAACTAAAGACAGCGTTTTTTCTGCCGTTAATTAACGTTTAAGGCAGAAAGCCCTATTGCTACCTTGGCCACTCTTTGACGGCCAATATTAGCACTTGTGCTTTCTCAACTCCCTTAATAATGGGCTGCTGCCAATGCAGCCTTAAATTTAACGGCCTACGCATGCGTGTCAATTTACCGATTACCAACGTCGAAACAGTTGTTCGCGACGACCAATACCTTATTTCTAAAACCGACCTTAAAGGGCGCATTATTTATGCCAACCCGGCTTTTATCGACGTTAGTGGGTTTACGCGCGAAGAGCTCATCGGTAAAGCTCACAACATTGTGCGCCACCCCGAAATGCCGCCACAAGCTTATGCCGACCTTTGGCAAACCCTAGAAAGTGGCAAGCCTTGGTTGGGTGTAGTTAAAAATCGTCGGAAAGACGGTGGCTTTTACTGGGTGCTTGCTAACGTTTACGGGGTTTACGAAAACGGCGAACTCAGCCATTATGCATCGGTTCGGGTTAAGGCCTCTGATGAACAAATCCAAGCGGCTGAAGCACTATACGCGGCCATTAATGAAAATAGCTCTAGGGCTTACACCGTACAACAAGGGCGGCGCACACGTACCACTTGGCGCAAAGTAATCGATTGGGTTGCCGCCCCCTTTCGGTCAACCTTGCGGGCACAGTTATTTCGGGTTACCAGCCTTGGGGTAGCCGCTATTATTTTGGCCAGTGTATTTGCCGCTTTGGGCGGTGTGCCACAAAACATTCAATGGCTTGTTTGGCCCTTAATTGGCATATTCACGGTAGGCATGCTGGCTTATGGTTGGTGTTTATCACAGCGTATTCTTGAAGCCATCGAAAACGTAGCCGAGGCCTCGCGTCAATTTGCTGCTGGCAACTTAAACTACCAACTTCCCGATAAACGCGAAGGCGATATTTCGCGGCTTAACTTTTACCTCGATGTGATGCGTAAAAGTTTAATTAGTATTGGCGACGATGTTCTTGAAGGCGTCAAAACCACAAGGCAAACAGCGCACGAATTGGCTCATAACAACACCCACCTTTCGGCACGCACCGAAGACCAAGCGGCCTCTTTACAAGAAACCGCAGCCGCCATGGAAGAAATTACCGTTACTGTGCAGCAAAACTCGGATAATGCCCAGCTAGCGGCGCAACTTGCCGACGAAAGTATGCAAATTGCCGAACGTGGTGGCCATGTCGTAAACGACGTAGTTAATACTATGGAAAACATACAGCAAGGTTCGCGCGAAATCTCGGACATTGTCACGCTAATCGAGGGTATTGCTTTTCAAACCAATATTTTGGCGCTTAATGCCACAGTCGAGTCGGCCCGAGCCGGCGAAGCTGGCAAAAGCTTTGCCGTGGTTGCGGCCGAAGTGCGCAACCTAGCCTTGCGTAGTTCAGACGCAGCCAAAGAAGTAAAAGCGCTAATCGACCAATCGAACGCCCGCATTTCTACCGGCTCTGAGCAAGTGGCCTTGGCGGGCAAAACCATGGCCGAAATTGTCGATTCGGTCGAGCGCGTTAGCGCCATTATGGCCGAAATTTCGACCGCCTCGTCGGAACAATCAACTGGTATTTTGCAAATTAATCAAGCAATCGGCCAAATGGAATTAGTAACCCAACAAAACGCCAACCTGGTGCACGAGCTGGGTAATACCGTTAACACCCTCACA
>DATGSD010000186.1:0-6663 GCA_035302965.1 Burkholderiaceae bacterium
GTTGGTTCGGCCATCGAGGTTTTTATTGAGGCCACGGCACTGCGTTGGTATTCTTTGACTTCTTTTTCGGGGAAGTTGGCTTCACGAATTAACGTCACAACGGTTTCTACTACCTTAGGTAGGTGCTCGGAGGTTGTATTAATGGCTACCGAAACATTACCCGCTTTGCCAGAAAAATTAACCTGAGCTTGCAAAGCATCGAAGGTGTCTTTGATTTCTTGGCGGCTAAGGTTTGGGGTGCCGCGATCGAGCAGGCTGCCAGCTACGGTGGCGGCGACGCGGTAGGGGCCCAACTGTTTGGCGTCGGCAAACTGCACCAATAAGCGGGCTTCAACGCGGTTGCCGCGGGTAGGCTTAGGTAAAAGTGCTAGCTGCAGCGTACCGTTAGCTAACTCGAGGGTTTCAAGTTGGGTGGTTTTATCGATTTCGGCAGGCGTGGGGTCGAAGCTTTCGGCAAGAGCGGCGACATCGCGACCCTGATAATTAAGAAATAGCGAATCGAAATCGACCTCGGTGGTAGCTGGCGCCCTTTCGGGTTTTTCGGTAGGTAAATAAATGCCGTTGGTGCGGTTGCTGGCGACAAAATAGGCTTCGGCCGCTTTTTGTACGTCCTCTAAGGTGGTTTTTTCGACGCGATCACGCTCAAGAAAAAATAAGCGCCAATCGCCGGCGGCAACTGCTTCTGACAGGGCGCTGGTTAGGCTGGCCGGGTCGGAATACGTTTGCTCCCAGTGGTTTAGGTATTGGTTTTTAATACGGTTTAATTGTGCTTCTTCGAAGGGGTTTGTGCTAATTGAGGCCAACGCCTTGTCGAGGGCAGCAAGCGCTTCTTGAGCATCCATGCTGGGCTCGAGTTGAGCACCAAAAAAGGCATACGAGGGGTAGCGGGCTGAACGTGCAAAACCAAATACGCTGGCGGCTTTGTCATCTTCGACGAGCTGCTGATACAGACGCCCAGACGGGGTGTCAGACAACATGGTTGTAGCTAAGTCGAGCGGCACATAGTCGGGGCTGGCGGCAGCGGGGATGTGGAAAAGCGCCGCAACCAAAGGTGTACCCCCTTGGCGTTTAATGCTAACTTGGCGCTCGCCGTCTTGCACAGGTTCGACTGTGTATTCGGGAGGCAATTTACGCTGGGGTTTCGCTATGCTTGAAAAAGCGTCAACTATTGTTTTTAGCGTGCTGTCTGGGTCGAAATCGCCCGAGACCAGAAGTACGGCGTTGTCGGGTTGGTAATACAGCTTGTAAAACGCTTTAAGTTGATCGATATCGACTTGCTCGACGTCGCTACGCGCACCGATGGTATCTTTGCCATAGTTATGCCACTGAAACGCTGCGGCTTGCATTTTTTGCAGCAATACTCGAAACGGGTTGTTCTCGCCGCGTTCCATTTCGTTGCGTACAACCGTCATTTCAGAGTCAAGCTCTGAACGCGAAATAGTCGCGTTTTGCATGACGTCGGCCTGCCACCGAATGTACCAATCGAGGGTTTCGGGGTTGGCAGCGAACGTGGCGTAATAATTGGTGCGGTCGACCGAGGTACTGCCATTGGCTTGCAAGCCACGTTTAGAAAATTCGGCTAAGGCATTTGGCATTGATGGGGTGCCCCGAAACACCATGTGTTCAAGCAAGTGTGCCATACCGGTTTCGCCGTAGTTTTCGTGCCTAGAACCCACTAAGTACGTCATGTTAACGGTGGTACTGGGCTTTGAAGAATCGGGCGACAATAAAATACGCAGACCATTTTCGAGCCGATACTCGGTCGTGCCCTCTAGTGAGGGGCCTTGCGTTACACCCGCAGGTAGTGTTGTTGCGACAACAGGGGTAAGAAAACCGACCATAATTAAAGCAATAATTGAAGTAATCGTCTTGAGCAAAGAATGGGCCATTATTGCAAAACTCCGTTAACCTTACTTAGAAAGCTGGCGCATGGCCTGCTCGAGACCGCTAACCGTAACACTGTACATACGATCTTGCATGATGTTTTTGATAATAGCGATCGAGTGGCGATAAGGCCAGAAACCTTCGGGTTCTGGGTTTAGCCAAGCGGCTTTAGGCCATTGCTCGAGCAAGCGCTGCAACCAGGTAGCCCCAGTTTCGGCGTTGTTGTGCTCGACTGAGCCCCCCACTTGCATGATTTCGTAGGGGCTCATGGTGGCATCACCCACTATGATTAGACGCCAGTCGTCATTGAATGTTCGTAATATATCCCAAGTTTCAAAACGATCGGTATGGCGTCGGTGGTTGTTGCGCCACAGCCACTCGTAGGGGCAGTTATGAAAGTAAAACACCTCTAAGTTGCGAAACTCGGAGCGCGCAGCTGAAAACAGCTCTTCAACCAAGGTGATGTGGTCATCCATGCTGCCGCCGACATCAAGCAGCATTAGCACTTTCACCATGTTTTGGCGCTCGGGTACCATTTGCAAATCGAGGTAGCCAGCATTTTCGGCGGTTTGATGAATAGTGCTGTCTAGGTCTAGCTCGAGGTTGGCCCCTTCGCGAGCAAAATGGCGCAGTCGACGCAGCGCCATCTGGAAGTTTCGCGTGCCTAATTCGTGCTGGTCGTCGTAATCGCGAAACTCGCGCTTTTCCCAAACCTTCACGGCTGTACGGTTGCCTGCAGAAGGTCCACCTATGCGTATACCTTCGGGATGGTAGCCGCCATGCCCAAATGGCGACGTACCACCGGTACCTATCCATTTGTTGCCTCCGGCATGCCGATCTTCTTGCTCTTCAAGTCGTTTTTTAAAGAGCTCCATTAATTTGTCCCAACCGTGTTTTTCGATAGCGGCTTTCTCTTCGGGCGAAAGCCGTTTTTCGAATTCTTTAATTAGCCAGTCGAGTGGGATTTCTTTGTCTTCCGGCAGCTTGGCTAACTGTAGTTTGTAATATTCGCCAAAAGCTTGGTCGAAGCGGTCGTATAGTGTCTCGTCTTTTACGAGAATCATGCGCGACAAATAATAAAAGTCGTCTAGCGTTGGTGGCATGACTTCGGCTTGTAAGGCTTCGAGCAAAGTCAGGTATTCGTTTACCGAAACCGGTAAACGATGGTGGCGCAAGTGATAAAAAAAGTCGATAAGCATGGTGGTGGCTTGACGAGTTGGTGATGCGATTAGCGACGCATTCTGCGGTTGATATCGGCCAAGCGGTTAAGCAGGGTGATGTCTTGTTCGTTTTTAAGTAAGGCACCCGCAAGCGGTGGTAGCCCGTCGTCGGGGTTGGTGCCGATATCGTCGGCAGTAAGCGATTCGCCCAAAAGCAATTTCAGCCAGTCGAGAAACTCGGACGTAGACGGTTTTTTCTTGAGCCCTGGTGTTTCACGCAAAATAAAAAAGGTTTCAAGGGCGGCGTTTAAAACATCTTCTTTTAGTTTGGGAAAGTGCACTGCGACGATATCGCGCATGGTGTCAGGGTCGGGGAAGTTAATGTAATGAAAAAAGCAGCGACGTAAAAAAGCATCTGGCAGGTCTTTTTCGTTATTGGACGTAATAATAATTAAGGGTCGATGCTTTGCTCGGATAGTTTGTCGTGTTTCGTAAACGTAAAACTCCATGCGATCGAGCTCTTGCAGCAAGTCGTTGGGGAATTCGATGTCGGCCTTATCGATTTCGTCGATTAAAACCACAACGGGCTGTTCCGATTCGAAGGCTTGCCATAACTCGCCCTTAACAATGTAGTTGGCGATATTGTGAACTTTTTCGTCGCCAAGTTGCGAATCGCGCAAACGCGACACGGCATCATATTCGTATAAACCCTGCTGTGCCTTTGTGGTTGATTTGATATGCCATTGCAGTAGCGGGCGATCGAGTGCGGCAGCTACTTCTTGTGCTAACAAGGTTTTGCCCGTACCAGGCTCGCCTTTTACGAGTAAGGGGCGTTGTAATGCAAGCGCCGCATTGACGGCTAGCTTTAGCTCGTCGCTGGCGACATAGCGTTTTGTGCCCGAAAAGCGTTGGCTGGCTGCTGATGAAGGAGAGGTAGTCATGGTTGCTAATAAATGAAAATAAAACAGTTAGAAATGAATGATGACGTCTTGCTTTGGCAGTGTTAATTAAATAGTTAAGGAGCTGTGCTATTGAATAATTTGTACTTTCAGATCACAATTATCGTACAGTCCGTCGTCATCTCCTGTCGGTTTAGTAACACGTTAGCCGGCTTCTGATAATCACCAAAGAGCCCAAAAGATGTTACATAAAAAATCAAACCGTCTATTCACCGCGCTAGGGGCCGCTACTGTTATTCTATTCATAACAAGCGCACACGCCGAAGAAACCCCTACCGGAGACGCGCGTGCCGCAGCCGATAAACTTTCTATGTGCATTGGTTGCCATGGTATCAAAGGTTATAAGTCTAGCTTTCCCCAGGTTTACCATGTACCTAAAATAGCTGGGCAAAATGCCGAATACCTTGCCGCTGCACTAAAAGAATATGCTGATGGGTCGCGTAGCTTTCCTACTATGCAGGCAGTAGCCCAGTCGTTAACACCCCAAGATATGGCCGATCTTGCTGCGTATTATTCAAGCCTTCGTTAAGGGGAAGCCATGAAACCACTACTTCTTTCTTCTATGGCGGCCTGTTTGCTGGGCGTGCTAAATGTTAGCCAAGCGGCCGATCTCGAGGCGGGGCGCGAAGCCTTTCAAAAGTTTGCATGCGCCAGCTGCCATGGGGACGATGCTAAAACGTCTACTATGCCCGAATATCCGGTTTTAGCTGGCCAGTATGCCGATTATTTACGGCACGCATTAACCGCATACAAACGTGGCCAAGAAGGGGCACCCGCATCGGCAAACATTCGTAAAAACGCCGTTATGGGCCCAATGGCGTCGCAGCTTTCGGCTACCGACATCGAAAACATTGCCGCATGGCTGGCCAGTTTGCCATCGCCGCTTTCAGTTCGCTAAGCAAAGCGCGCGCTACTTTTAGCGGCTTGCCCGTCGTTGCAAAAGCTCGAGGTATTTTTCGTTACTAAAAGGGCTGCCTAAGCGTTGGGCTTCCCAAATAACCTCGCCCAAGCATTCCATTATTTGGTGGATGGCATCATGAGCCGAATAGCGTTTACACAGTAATTTGTAGCTGGCTTTAATGCCTGGTGGTTGGTCAATAGAAAGCTGTTCGGCGATGGCTAAATGCATCGACAAGTGTAAAAACGGGTTGATTTTACCGTCTTCGACACGAAAATCTTTATAAAGTTGCTCGGGGTCTTCGAGTATGGCGTGATACTCGGGGTGTAACTGTATACAGTCGACAGCCATAGCCTCGAGAGGGCTAAGTGGTTGTTTATTGTTATGTTTTTTCCAGGCTTGAATAAAAAAACCACGAGCTTGTTCGCGATTAGGGGTAAACATGGGTGTGTAGACCTTCTGGGCACCTGTGCATCTAATGCTTTATTGTAGCGGTGTTGCTAGGCTTGCGCTGTGTATACCTGGGTTTTGCTGCTTAAAGCATTTGCTGCGTTTATTGTCGCAAGCATGCTTATAATAAGCTCATTCTATAAATTGCCACGATGGCGCAATTGGTTTAAGCGGAGCAGCCATGGATTATCAATATATAAAAATTCCTCAGGCCGGAGACAAAATAACGGTCAACACCGATTTTTCCCTAAATGTTCCTTCCGAACCGATTATCCCGTTCATCGAAGGCGACGGCGTTGGCATCGATACCACTCCAGTAATGATGAAAGTTGTCGATGCTGCCGTTAAAAAAGCCTATGGTGGCAAAAAGAAAATCCACTGGATGGAAGTTTATGCCGGCGAAAAAGCCACGCGCATTTATGGCGAAGGCCAGTGGTTGCCCGAAGAAACGCTAAAAGCGGTTAGCGATTATGTGGTTTCTATTAAAGGCCCCTTGGCAACACCACCAAGCGGCGAGTGGCGTTCGCTCAACGTGGCATTACGCCAGCAACTCGATTTATACGCCTGCTTACGGCCGGTGCGCCATTATCGCGGCGTGCCATCGCCCATGCGCCACCCCGAGAAAACCGACATTATCGTGTTTCGCGAAAACTCTGAAGATATTTACGCCGGCATCGAGTTCGAAGCCGAGTCCGATAATGCCAAGCAGCTGATACAGTTTTTGCAGCAACATGGTGTCGATCAAATACGTTTCCCGGCCACGTCGGGCCTAGGTATTAAACCTATTTCGCGCGAGGGTAGCAGCCGTTTAGTGCGCAAAGCATTGCAATATGCCATCGATCACGATCGCTCAACGGTTACCTTGGTTCATAAAGGTAATATTATGCGCGACACCGAAGGCGCGTTCCGCGACTGGGGTTACGAAACCGCTTTAAACGAGTTTGGCGCCGAGCTAATCGACGGCGGCCCTTGGTGTAAATTTAAAAACCCCGAAACGGGTCGCGACATTGTTGTCAAAGATACCTTTACCGACACCTTCTTCCAGCGTATTTTGCTACGTCCCGCCGAGTACGACGTTATTGCAACACCAAACTTAAACGGCGACTACATCTCGGCTGCGGTTGCTGCACAAGTCGGCGGCATTGCAATCGCCCCTGGGGCTAATATGTCCGATACCGTTGCCATGTTCGAATCTACCCATGGCACGGCGCCTAAGTATGCGGGTAAAGATTATGTGAATCCGGGCTCGCAAATATTGTCGGCGGCCATGATGCTGCAACATTTGGGCTGGTTAGAAGCAGCGCAACTAATT
>DATGSD010000187.1:0-7607 GCA_035302965.1 Burkholderiaceae bacterium
TTTTTAAATCATTCACCCGCCGAGCTACCCAGTTATCGCAGCCAAGATATTCCCAAGCAACTCAATTTCGTCAGCAACCCCAGCTAAGCATTAAACGCTTCATCCGAGCTGCCCAGTTACAGCAGCCAAGAGACTCCCAAACAACTTAATTTTGTTAGTAACCTCAGCTAAGCGTTAGTCAGAAGCTGCCAAAAGAAACAATCGAGGCTAGAATCAGTTTATGACTATTCATCCGCCCTCTTTTTATCACCCCGCACCGCGCAAACAGACGTATTGCAGCCAATGTGGTACTCGCGTCGCACACCGAATTCCGCACGACGACAACCGTTTGCGCGATATCTGTGACCACTGTGGGGCTATTCATTACCAAAACCCGCGTAATGTTGTCGGGGTTTTAGCTGTCTGGAAGCAACAAGTTCTGTTGTGCAAACGAGCCATCGAGCCCCGCTACGGTAAATGGACACTGCCCGCCGGTTTTATGGAGCTTGGCGAAACAACGGCACAAGGGGCTATGCGCGAAACCCAAGAAGAGGCTGGTGCCCAAATCGAACTGGGCTCTTTATATACTGTCATCGATGTTCCAACTGCCGAGCAAGTGCATTTTTTCTATATGGCCAAAGCGCTAAGCCCCGAACTTTATCCGGGTCCCGAAAGCCTCGATGCCCGTTTTTTCCCTATCGAAGAAATTCCCTGGCACGAGCTGGCTTTCCGCACCGTTGCAACCACACTCGAACATTACGTAAAAGACAGCCCTAACGGTAATTTTCCCGTCCACTTTTACGAAATCCCCTTGCCGATCCGCGATTAATTACCCTCTTCGTGACTGCGCTCGCTTGGCTTAACGACACGACCCCACTACCCCACCCCGACAAGGCCCTCCCAGAAGGCTTGCTGGCTGTTGGGGGTGGCTTGTCTACCGAACGCCTCCAAGAAGCCTACTCAAAAGGGATTTTTCCGTGGTTTAATGAAGATGACCCCGTACTGTGGTGGAGCCCCGACCCACGCATGGTGCTGCAGTGCGACCAATTTTATATTTCGCGCTCGCTCGGCAAAAAACTTAGGCAAATCGCACGTACCGAGAAATCAGATAATGCACCTTTGCAGGTTTTTTTAAACACCGCTTTCGACGACGTTATAAAAGCTTGCGCCGATACGCGGCGACATCACGAAGGTACTTGGATTTCTAAAAGCATCGAACAGGCTTACCAACGCTGGCATCGCCAAGGGCAGGTTCATAGTGTCGAAATTTACACCGAAGGCCGTTTAGTTGGCGGTTTATATGGGGTTAACCTAGGCGGCTTCTTCTTTGGCGAATCGATGTTTTCTTTAATTAGCGATGCCTCTAAAATTGCCTTGGCGTATTTGGTAAGCTACTTATTACGGTATGGCATTACTCATATCGACTGCCAACAAGAAACGCCACACCTTGCCAGCCTTGGTGCCAAACCAATCGCCCGAACCCAGTTTTTGCAATTACTTCAAGACGCCTTGCCCCGCCGTTCGCCACCTTGGGGACAAGGCCAATTACTTAGCAATGGCTTGCTTATTTAATGCACAGCCTAATGCTTGGGTAAAATACTTGCTTCAAATGCAGACGGGGTTAACAAAGTATTAACAGCTTTTCTTGATTATGAGCCACCTGTCTGACCAACCATTACAAGCCCTCCAGTTTTATACCACCGGGGCTTATCCTTGCGGCTATCTCGAAGGGCAGCAAGCTCGTTCGCTGGTTGCTGGGCCCAGTCATCTAATCGATGGCAAAGCTTATTCGACATTAATTCAACAAGGCTTTAGGCGCAGTGGCTTATTTACTTATAAACCGCAGTGCGAGCATTGCCAAGCTTGCCGCCCCATCCGTATCGACGCCAAACACTTCCAAGCTAATCGAACCCAACAAAAAATTTGGCGCAAACATAATCATTTGCAAACTCAACGGGCTCCGCTGATCTATAACCGTGAGCACTTCGCGCTGTATCGGCGCTACATGACAGCACGACATAAAGGCGGCGATATGGATGTCGACAGCGCCGCACAATACAGTAAATTTTTACTGAAAAGCCGCGTCGACACCAATTTAATTGAGTTTCGCAACGAAGAAGGGCTGCTACAAATAGTTAGCATCATCGACATTATCGACGATGGCTTATCGGCCGTTTACACATTTTTCGACCCAGACACAGCCGGCAGCCTTGGCACTTACGCTATTTTGTGGCAACTTGAACGTTGCCAAATTATGCAACTGCCCTGGCTATACCTGGGCTACTGGATAGAAGAAAGTCGTAAAATGGCGTACAAAATCCGTTACAAACCCTACCAAATCCTTATTAATGGGGTTTGGACAGCAATAAAGCCATGAGTTTTTTTATTAAATCATACCCGCTTGCCCGCCCTGCTCTGTTTGCGCTCGATCCAGAAACAGCACACGAGCTTACCTTAAATTCTTTACAAAAAGCCTATAACTGCCAGTTTTCGCGCCAACTACTACAGCAACAACCTTCGTTACCCAGCACACTTTGTGGCTTGCCCTTAAAAAATCCCGTGGGGCTGGCTGCCGGCATGGATAAAAACGGTGCCTACATCGACGCGCTAGGCAACTTAGGTTTTGGCTTTATCGAGGCAGGCACGGTTACGCCACTTTCTCAAGACGGTAACCCTAAGCCACGCATGTTTCGGTTGGTTCGCTCTCAGGCACTTATTAATCGTTTGGGGTTTAACAACGACGGCTTGCAAACCTTTATTGCAAATGTTCAAAAAAGCCGCTATCGCGAAGCCGGTGGCGTGCTTGGTCTTAACATCGGTAAAAATGCCGCCACCCCAATTGCTGGCGCCATTAATGATTATTTGCTTGGCCTAGAAGGAGTTTACCCACACGCCGACTACGTCACTATCAATATTTCGTCGCCCAATACCGAAAACCTGCGTCAACTACAAAATGACAGCGAGCTTGCCAATTTATTAGGACACTTACAAGAAGCCCGCAAACGTTTAAGCGACGAACATAGTAAGCGCGTGCCCTTATTAGTAAAAATTGCCCCCGACCTAAGCCGCGAACAAATCGACGCTATTGCCGACTGCTTACCAAAATTTGAAATCGATGGCGTTATTGCCACCAATACAACCATCGATCGCCAAGCCGTTGCCAACCATCACCATGCCCACCAATCGGGTGGCTTATCGGGCGCACCTTTACACGAGATGACGCTTCCCATCATCGAGCAACTGCGCAAACGCCTCGGCTCTTCATTTGCCATTATTGGGGTAGGTGGAATTATGCGCGGGCAGCACGCTGCCGAAAAAATTGCAGCCGGTGCTAATGCGGTTCAACTATATACTGGCTTGGTATACCAGGGCCCAAGCCTAGTTGCTGACTGTGTTAGTGCCATGGCTTCAAGCCAAAAAGCTACGCAAGCTAGCTAGCCGCTAAAAAATGATAAAACTACCGCGGGCACCAATGGGCTGCCGCAAGCTTTTTTTGTTTCTACAACATAAATCGGCCTGATGCTGGGTAAGCATCAGGCCGATTGACATCGATGATAGCGGGTTTGCCGCTATCACAGACTACACAACAACTTATTTGGTGGTTTTAGCCGACTTTTGCTCGCTAGCCTTAGCACCCGAAGCATTAGCAAATGCTTGTTCGGTAGCCGCTTTGACATTAGCCGCAGTCGCGTCGTTAACCTGACGGTGAAGCTTGCTAAACGACTCGTAAGCATTATTAGCCGTTGCCAGCGACGACTTCAACATGGCTACAGCCGATTCGGAACCCACAGGAGCGTTCTCGGCAAAAACTTCAACGGCGTCGTTAATTTCTTTGCGAGCCTGTTCGACACGCTCGTCGTGCAAGCGAGCCAATTCGCTTTGCAGGGCCGAAACGATGTCGTAGAACTGTTTGCCATAAGAAACCGATTGCTCCGCGGCAGGTTGAACAACACGCGAAGCAAAGGCGAAAGAATCTTGTACATCATTTAACTGACCGGCCTGCTCAGAATGCTTAGCAGCCTCTTGCAAAGAACCTTTCCAGGTGGCGATATTAAGATCCAAGATTTTTTCGAAACCTTGGCATAGGGTGTTTTGTAAAGCTAAAAAGCTATCAAAATTTGATTTTTGTGACGCGAGAAAATTTTTTGGGCTGATATTCATGGTGTTTCCTTCGAGATTTCAAATAAATAAGCCAGTACAGAGTGGCTAGAAAACGAAGGTCTGGTACACAAGTAAGCAAGCCCTTACAGCTAAGCAAAAACTAAAAATGCAGCATTTAAAAACAAAACGATTTGCTTGGCTTGCTATAAAAGTGACTAACTACCACAGGCCAGAAACTCGCTGAGGACTCGTGGTCAAAACCTTCATTGCTGCAGCGCAACAATTAAGATTTTAATGGTTTCAGAAGCGATGTCAAGAGTTTTGTTGCACCGCAACAAATTTAATTTTGGCTGCTTAGCTATTTTTTGAATCTTTGTAGCCTAACTCGCGAGAAATGTTTTGCGCTGTGTCGGCAAGCAAGCTTAGCCAATCATCTTTAAGCCGGTCGGCCGGAGCCGAAATAGATAAACCAGCAATTAAACGAGCGTTATCATCATAAACACCAGCGGCAATACAACGAACGCCTAGTTCGAGCTCTTCGTTGTCACGCGCATAGCCGTGGCGGCGGATGTGCGCTAAATCGCGCTCGAGCCGATCGGACCGCGTAAGACTGTTAGGGGTTGTGCCAACAAGCCCGGTACGCCCAATATAAGCTTTAAGCTGGCGGTTATCGAAGGCAGCTAAAAACAGCTTGCCTGTTGAGGTTAAATGCATAGGGGCTCGGCCGCCGATGGCTCGAACTACCTGCATACCTGAACGCTCGCTCCAGGCGCGTTCTACATAAACAATTTCGTCACCTTGGCGCACCGAAAGGTTTATGGTTTGACCTGTCATGAGATGCAAATCACGCATATGCTTGAGGGCAATGTCGTGAATATTTAAACGTTTTTTAACGTGCGAGCCCAACTCGAGCAGGCGCATGCCTAATTGGTATTTGCCGCTATCGGCACGTTCGGCATAACGACCTACAACCAAATCGTTCAAAATACGATGCGCTGTAGACGCATGCAAGCCAGTTTGTTGGGCTAATTGCTTAAGCGGCACGGGCTGATCGTGGGCTGCCATAACATCGAGCAGGCGCATAGCGCGCTCGAGCACTTGAATGGCAAAAAGCATTTGAGGAGTAGCTGGGTTTGCAGAAGTTTGGTCAGCCAATGGGCTGGAATTGTTGGGCATGGGTATGGTTTTGACGCAACGCAACAATTCCATCATATGGAAAAACACCGCCTGTTGGCAAGCGTTTCTGTGAAATTATTAGCTTGTTTATTGTTCTGGGGGCACTAAAAGCCCACCAACTCGCTTAACTTCGGCGCGTAAAAACGCGAGTGCTTCGGTTGCGGCCTGGGGTTCACCCCTAACCCCTAAATCGAGGTGAGGGCGACCTTTGTCGCCAACACTGGGCAAGCTAAACGCTTTTACCCCCGGCCACTGCTTTTCGAGCGCCTCGAGAGCCGGAATAATGCGAGATTCGGGCAGGCGAAAGGCCAAAAATGAATGCTCGACAATCGTGCGCTGATGCTGCAAATGCTTATAACGCGTATCGAGCGTCCATTCGATCATGGGCCAGGCCATTACTGGAAAGCCGGGCGTAAATGTGTGGTTAGAAATGTAAAAACCTGGGATTTTATTGTAGGCGTTTGGAACAATTTCGGCTCCTTCGGGGAAAAAGCCCATTTGTAAACGCTGTTGGTTTTCGGGGGTGCTCATGTCGGCACTGCCTTGGCCTTTTTCGGCCATTTCGGCACATCGTTTGGCAATTAGTTTTTCGGCCTCGGGGTGGAGTTTTAGTTGCCGATTAAGCGCCTTAGCCGCCCCTTGGCGAGTTTGATCGTCGGGGGTGCCTCCAACGCCGCCACAGCAAAAAACAATGTCGTTAGTGGCAAAGCTATTTTTTAATGTTGCCGTGATATCGTTGACATCGTCGGAGATAATTTCGGCCTTATGCAAGCTAAGACCACGCTTAGAAAGCAATTCGACAACTTTGGCAAAATGCTTATCTTGCCGACGCCCGGAGAGGATTTCGTCGCCAATAATAATTAAACGAAAGCGCGGTAGCGAATCGGACACCATAGTATTTACCCGAGTTAAAAATAAAGTACTTTTAGCAAGTATGCCACTATTCGGAAGCCATGGAAATATCAGCCCCCGAGCTGTCATTAAGGCTTGTATGGGCACGCAAACGCTGCAAGGCCTCAAGGCTAAAATGAGCAAAAACCAAGGCCGAGAAAACGGGTAGTACCAGCCATAAGGGCGGTAAAAAATTTGCCAAAGCCAAGATAAGGCCCAAAAACCAATAGCTTCGGTTATAGCGCTGGCACAGCCATTGCCGCTCGGCTGGAGTGGCATGCTCGACTAAAGCATCGACGCGCAAAATGCGATTAAACGCAAATGCCCACCAAAAAATCGGTAAAATAATAGCCAACGGCGGAATTAACCATAAAGGCAGGGTAATTACCCAGCCAACGATAAACACCAAACCCACCCACAGCGCATTGATAGCGCTACTTGTGTTCGCATAACGACCTTTGCGCGCTAAATTAGGGTAATCGCGCTGGCCTAAATGGTTTAATACCAAGGGCATAATAACTACCGCTGCAACAATTAGCCCCAATAGGCCGGCAATAGGCAGCAAGATAAATAAGGTTAATACTGGCGCCAAACCCGAAGCCAAAGAAAACAAGCCCCACGCCAACAACCACTGATCGACCGTGTGCATTGGGCCAGAGCCCAAGAACTGCTCAAGCCAAGCCGTTAACGGCGTCCATAAAAAAAAGAAAAGTAATAACGCCCCTAGCAACGCAATAAAAATGGGCAGCAAAATAGCCAACAGCATTTTTGGATGCAACTGCGACACAAGCGCCCGCTTCAAGGTTTCGGGAAGCAAACCAGCGGCCGATGGTGCCGAAGCGTTTACAATAGGCGTCTGTAATAATTTGTCTGTTGTCATAGCGACTCTTTCTTAACGCATTAACGACCGTTTAAAGCTTTTCAGCCTTTTAAAGCTTTTCCAACCTAGCCTTTTATTTTTCTATGGCGTTATTTAACCCACAGTTTGATCAAGAAGCACTTACTAAGCAATTACGCACAAAAGATGGCCTCATTGTGGCCTGCTATTGTGCCCTATGGTGTGAAACTTGCAAAACCTACCAGAACGATTTTGCTAAATTGGCCGAACAGTGGCCGCAACACACTTTTCTATGGATTGACATCGAAGAGTTACCCGAATTGCTTGGCGATGCTGATATCGAAGACTTTCCGACCTTGCTTATCCAAGATCATTCAGAAAATTACTTTTTCAGCCCCCTGCACCCCAATATTAGCCATCTTGAACGCCTACTACGCCAGGCTGATGCCCTATCGGCCAACGAAAGCACGGGTAACCCGCCACTTTTAAAGCCTTTATTATCTAAGCCTTAATACTGGCCTCAAACTATACGTTGCATCGCCATATGCACCTGACTGCGTCAATACATTGTGCGTAATCGCCTGTCGCCATCAGAAAAGCAAGCTGGTAGGGCCTAATGGCT
>DATGSD010000188.1:0-2368 GCA_035302965.1 Burkholderiaceae bacterium
AAAAAAACAAGCCAAAACCTACTTTAGGCAACAGCTAACACGTTTTGAAGAAAAAATTGGTTTACAAGCCAGCCGCCTCGCTCTTTCCAATGCAAAAACCCGCTGGGGCTCGTGTAACAGCAAAGGTGTCATCCGCCTAAACTGGCGTTTAATTCATTACCCGCCGCATTTAATCGATTACGTTATCGCCCACGAAACCGCCCATTTACGGCATTTAAACCACAGCAAAGGTTTTTGGGCCGAAGTCGAGCGCCTCTACCCCAACTACCACGCAGCACGCGACGCCCTAAAACCCTTCAGCCCATCTACAATGCCTTTGTTATCATCGCTTAGATAGCAAAAGCCACCGTTGGCCTGCTTGCCGTATTAAACGCAGCCAATTGGCCTCGCAACAATCTACTATCCACCTTTAGCCTAGGAGAAACTCCATGCGTATTTTGCACACCATGATTCGCGTTGGCGACCTCGATCGCTCGATCAAGTTTTACACCGATGTCATGGGCATGCGCTTGTTGCGCCAAAAAGATTACCCCGGTGGCCGATTCACCCTTGCTTTTGTGGGCTACCAAGAAGAAAGCGAAGGCGCGGTTATAGAACTCACCCACAATTGGGATACCTCCAGCTACGACTTGGGCGACGGCTACGGCCACATCGCCATCGAAGTTGAAGATGCTTATAAAATGTGCGAAGAAGTAAAACAACGCGGTGGCAATGTTACACGCGAAGCCGGCCCCATGAAGCACAGCACAACCGTAATTGCGTTTATCGAAGACCCCGACGGCTATAAAATCGAGCTTATCCAGCGCGACACCAAAGTCGATTAAACCCAAGCAACGCCTTATTCAATCGGCGGCCAGCATTGCTACTTACTAAACCCAGACCTTTTTCACCATGTTAAATACACTTTGGCTGGCGTTTTTTCTAATTGCCATGCTGGCCGGCCTGTTTCAATGGCTGGCCCTTGGCGATGCCGAAGTTTTTGCGCGCATTGTGCGCAGCCTATTCGACATGGCCGAATTATCGGTCAGCGTTATGCTGCTGCTATTTGGCACGCTAACGCTTTGGCTGGGTTTTTTACGCATCGCCGAACGGGCAGGCCTGGTTGATGCCCTATCGCGCCTCTTAAGCCCCTTATTTGCCCGCCTAATGCCGGGCGTGCCACGCGGCCACGAAGCCATCGGCCTAATTACACTTAACTTTGCCGCCAATGGCCTAGGCCTCGATAACGCGGCCACCCCCATCGGTTTGCGCGCCATGCGTGCCCTGCAAACGCTTAACCCCAACCCTGAAACCGCCACCAACGCACAAATTTTGTTTTTGGTGCTTAACGCCTCGTCGTTAACTCTGCTGCCGGTTACGATTTTTATGTATCGCGCCCAGCAAGGCGCGCCCGACCCCACCTTAGTATTTTTACCGATTTTGCTGGCTACCAGTGCATCTACCTTGGTAGGCCTGCTTAGCGTTGCGTTTATGCAAAAGCTGCGCTTGCGCGACCCTGTCGTCCTTGCTTGGCTGGGTACCACCTTTGTTTTGTTAGCCGGCTTTATGGCGGTGTTGGCTACCCTTTCGGCAACCGCCATAGCGGCTCTGTCGTCGCTGCTGGGCAACCTCATCTTATTTGGCGTCATCATCGCCTTTTTACTGGCCGGCGCCATCAAAAAAGTGCCCGTGTACGAGGCCTTTGTTGAAGGCGCCAAAGAAGGCTTCGAAGTTTCACGTAGCTTGCTGCCCTATTTAGTGGCCATGCTTTGTGCCATTGGGGCCTTACGCGCCTCGGGCGCGCTCGATGCCGTACTTGACGGGCTGCGTTGGGTAATGGCCTATACCGGCCTCGATACCCGCTTTATCGATGCCATGCCCACAGCGTTGGCTAAACCGTTTTCGGGCAGCGCGGCACGCGCCTTATTAATTGAAACCATGCAGCATTTTGGCGTCGATAGCTTTCCCGCCTTGCTGGCCGCCACCGTGCAAGGCAGCACCGAAACTACCTTTTATGTGCTTGCCGTTTATTTTGGAGCCGTTGGCGTGCAGCGCGCCCGCCACACGGTAGGATGCGCGCTTTTAGCCGATTTTGCAGGAATCTTAGCGGCAATTGCCGTATCTTATTGGTTTTTTGGCTAAGCGCCGAGAAACGTCGCGCTTAATGACACGTCACACTTAACGAAACGTAGCACTTAATAAAACGTAGCGTTTAATAATTAAACAACAACGCCAGCATCGTGAAGCTGATCGGCCATGGCCACAAACTGAGCCAACGATAACGCTTCGGCCCGAGACGTTTCTGGGGCATCGATGGCATCCCAGTTTATGTGTTGGGCCCAATCACCCAACGAGCTCCGTAACATTTTGCGGCGCTGCGAAAAAGCAT
>DATGSD010000189.1:0-2408 GCA_035302965.1 Burkholderiaceae bacterium
TTATGGCTGGCAAGCAAACGCGCACCAAAAAAAACAGCTAAAAGCAACACGGCCCAAAATAAAAGCTTACCCACATCAGCCCCGCTGCAAAATCATATCGATTACAAACCGGCTACCGGTATACGACAGCAAAATAAATGCAAAACCGGCCAAGGTCCAGCGCAAAGCAATAGGCCCGCGCCACCCACGATAGCGTCGCCCCAGTAATAGCACGCCAAAGGTAAACCATGACAACAAAGTAAAAACCGTCTTGTGATCGAATGGGAATAAAACCCCAACAATTTGCCACGACACAATAGCGCCGGTAATAACGGTTAAACACAGCATGAAAAACCCAAGGCTTATCAGCCGGAAAAGTAAACGCTCTTGCACCAATAAGGGTGGAATTGTATCGAGCGCGCGGCCCAGTGTGCCACGACTTTCTGTGGGTGTTACGGGGCGGTGCAAATAGTGATCGAGGGCTGCCATTAATAGCGATTGCAAGGCCGCCACCGTAATAATGCCGTAAGCAATAAGCGCAATCAATAAGTGAATACGCATCCAATTACTATCAGCGTGGGCAACCGAATGGTCTTGTGGAAACACGGCGGCCAGAAGGGTTACAGCGGCCGACGCAGGTAGTAAAATAAGCAACAAGCCATCAAGGCGAATAACAAAGCTTTCTAGCCAAAACACCAACATGCCTAGCCACACCGCAGCCGACAAGGCTAAGGCCCAGCCTAGGTGCAGGGTGTGATAGCCTAACAAAGACTGCTGCAAAGCCGCGGCGTGTAATAAAAGTACAATTAACAGCCCGGCTCGTGTTGTTGGGCCACTTTTAATATGTTCGTGGCCGGCAATTAGCGGCTGCCACACATAAATAGCCAAGGCGGCATACCCTAAAGCGGCTAGTAAATGATAGATTACCCCTAAAGACATAATTTACCGTGTTTGGTGGTGGGCTAAATTCTTAAAACCTGCATTCTAAATTGAATCGGTCACTAGCACCCAGTTTATAGCGAAACTTTTCTTATGCTCGAAAATCTTACCCAGCGTCTATCTCGTGTCGTAAAAACCATGCGTGGCCAAGCGCGGCTTACCGAAGCTAACACGCAAGAAATGCTGCGCGAAGTGCGCATGGCCTTACTTGAAGCCGACGTCGCATTACCCGTAGTGCGCGAATTTGTTGCCAGTGTTCGCGAACAAGCCCTTGGCAAAGAAGTGGCCGACAGTTTAAACCCTGGCCAAGCACTCGTGGGCATTGTTCATAAAGAGCTCACTAATTTAATGGGCGGCGACCTTGGCGACGAAGCAGCCGAACTCTCGCTAGCATCACGCCCGCCAGCTGTTATTTTACTGGCTGGTTTACAAGGGGCCGGTAAAACCACTACGGCCGGTAAACTGGCTAAATGGCTGCACGAAGGCAATCACACGCATAAAGGCCGTAAAACGGGCAAGAAAAAAGTTCTAGTGGTTAGTGCCGACGTTTACCGACCAGCGGCCATCGATCAACTTAAAACCGTTGCCGGCCAAGCTGGGGTCGATTTTCTACCTAGCGACACCTCACAAAAGCCCGACGACATCGCTACGGCCGCCCTCGACCACGCCAAACGCCATCACTACGACGTTCTAATTGTCGACACCGCTGGCCGACTTGGTATCGACGAAGCCATGATGGACGAAATCGGTCGCTTGCATAAGTTGCTTGACCCCATCGAAACCTTATTTGTTGTCGATGCCATGCAAGGCCAAGACGCGGTTAACACCGCTAAAGCCTTTGCTGATGCTGTAACACTAACCGGTGTTGTACTTACCAAGCTCGATGGCGATGCCCGTGGTGGTGCCGCTTTATCGGTACGCCACGTCACCGGCCGCCCACTTAAGTTTGTGGGTGTTTCCGAAAAACTCGATGGCCTCGAGCCCTTCCACCCCGAACGCATGGCACAGCGCGTTTTAGGTATGGGCGATATTGTTTCTTTGGTCGAACAAGCCCAAAAAAACATCGACGTCGCCGAAGCCGAAAAACTTGCCAAACGCATGAAATCGGGCGATCGCTTCGATCTCAACGACTTTCGCGACCAACTGCAGCAAGTTAAAAAAATGGGCAGCATGAGCGACATGCTTAAAAAATTACCGGCTCAATTTGCCCAGGCTGCAGGCCAATTACAATCCGATCAGGCCGAGCGCCAACTGCGTCGTACCGAAGGCATTCTTAATGCCATGACCCCGCACGAACGCACACGCCCTGAAGTTCTTAAAGCCTCACGCAAACGGCGTATTGCTGCTGGCTCGGGTGTTACTGTGCAAGAAGTCAACCAAATGCTTTCGCAATTTAAACAAATGCAAGGCATGATGCGCAAAATGAAGCGCGGTGGCATGGCTAAAATGCTGCGCTCACTTGGCGGAATGGGCGGCATGGGTGGGTTTGG
>DATGSD010000190.1:0-2577 GCA_035302965.1 Burkholderiaceae bacterium
AAAGACTTGCGCGATCCGAACAACCCAAGCCGGATCTTACGTAAAGAAGGTGAGCAGTTATCGGGGTTTGGCGAGTTGCGCGACGATGGCTCCACCATTGCTGGTTGTTGGTTGTACACCGGCTCCTGGACCGAAGAGGGCAATATGATGGCGCGCCGCGACAACAGCGATCCTACGGGCATTGGCCAAACTCTTAAGTGGGCTTGGAGTTGGCCAGCGAACCGACGGGTAATGTATAACCGTGCGTCGTGCGATTTGGCCGGCAAGCCATTCAACCCGCGCAAAATGCTTATCGAATGGGATGGTCAAAGCTGGGTGGGTGCCGATACACCCGACTACAAGCTTGACGAAAACCCAGCCGAGGGCATGGGGCCATTCATTATGAACCCCGAGGGGGTAGGCCGTTTTTTTGCGCGTAAGGCGATGGCCGAGGGGCCCTTCCCCGTTCATTACGAGCCAGTCGAAAACCCGCTTGGATACAACCCCTTGTATCCAGATAACGATAAAGCGGTTAGCAACCCGATTGCGCGAATTTTTGCCGATGATCTCGAGGCGATGGGCACAGTGGCCGATTTCCCATATGTGGCGACTACCTACCGCTTAACCGAGCACTTCCACTTCTGGACTAAACACGCTCGCCTTAATGCTATTACGCAACCCGCTCCGTTTATCGAGATGGGAACGAAACTCGCTGAAAAGCTGGGCATTAAAAATGGCGAAACCGTGAAAATTTCTTCTAAAAGGGGGTATGTAAAAGCAGTTGCGGTCGTCACCAAACGTATACGTGAGTTGCAAATCGATGGTAAATCGGTGCACCAGGTGGGTATTCCACTGCACTGGGGGTTTGTTGGCCTGGTTAAGCAAGGGTATTTAACGAATACCTTAACGCCTTCCGTGGGTGACGGTAATACACAGACGCCAGAGTACAAGGCGTTTCTGGTTAACGTCGAAAAAGCTTAGGGGGCTGACATGTTGCAATCTTTAAATATTAAGCGGGTATCAGCGACAACGACGCCGCCACCTGGCATCCGCGAGCCGGTTGTCGAAGGGGGTGTTGCCAAGCTTATCGACACCACCGTTTGTATAGGCTGCAAAGCCTGCCAAGTTGCGTGCATGGAGTGGAACGACTTACGCGACAACATTCGTGAAGCCGTCGGGGTGTATGACAACCCCGACGACCTTACGCCTGAGTCTTGGACGGTTATGCGCTTTGCCGAGGTCGAAGACGATGAAGGCAGTCTCGAATGGTTGATTCGAAAAGACGGTTGTTTGCATTGCGAAGACCCAGGCTGTTTAAAAGCCTGCCCATCACCTGGGGCGATTGTGCAATACAACAACGGTTTGGTCGATTTCCACGAAGAGCATTGTATTGGCTGTGGTTATTGCATAACCGGTTGTCCTTTCGATATTCCACGAATTTCCGAAAAAGACAATAAAGCGTATAAGTGCAACCTGTGTTCCGATCGCTTGGCGGTTGGTCAAGAGCCTGCTTGTGCCAAAGTGTGCCCAACTGGCGCCATTATGTTTGGCACAAAAGAATCCATGATTAAACACGCCGACGAACGTATCGACGATTTAAATAGTCGTGGCTTCGAAAATGCAGGTTTATACGACCCAGAAGGGGTTGGTGGTACCCACGTTATGTATGTTCTACACCATGCCGACCAACCCGAGTGGTATAGCGGTTTGCCTAAAGACCCAAAAATTAGCCCCATGGTGACGCTTTGGAAGGGTTTAGCAAAACCCCTAAGCGTGGCCGCCATGTTCTTGGCTATTTTTGCAGGGTTTTTCCATTACATCCGGGTAGGACCACTTGAAACCACCGATGATGACGAACGCCGCGCTGAAGACGAGGCGAATCGTCAATCGCAGGAGGGTAATAACCATGTCTAACCGTCAACCGCGCGGCACAATTGTGCGCTACAACGCTGGCCAACGAGCCAACCATTGGTTGGTTGCCATTGCTTTTGTTTTACTCACTTTTTCGGGTTTGGCTTTATTTCATCCGGCATTTTATTGGTTTAGTCATTTATTTGGCGGAGGGCCTTGGAACCGTATTTTGCATCCGTTTATTGGTGTGTTTTTTGTCATTGTGTTTGCCATTTTGGCGATACGTATGTGGGGTGATAACCGCATGCGCTCGGCCGATTGGAAATGGCTGCGCAACAGCGGCAAAGTGATGCGAAAGCAACTCGATGATGTTCCTGAGTCGGGGCGCTATAACGGCGGCCAAAAGCTACTGTTTTGCGCCCAGGTGTTACTCACTTTAGGCATGCTAATCACCGGCATTATTATGTGGCGTGATTTTTTCTGGGGCTTTTTCAGCGTCGAAGTCATTCGTATTGCTTCGGTTTTGCATGCGCTGTTTGCCCTGTTGTTCATACTTGCCATCATCATCCATATTTATGCCGGAATTTGGGTTAAAGGCTCTATGCGCTCCATGACCCGTGGCACGGTAACGCCTGGCTGGGCGTATAAGCATCACCGTGCCTGGTACCGCAAATTAATTGGTACCGAGCCTTCGAGTAAATAAAGAAAACGCTCGAGCTTTAAGCAAAAAGCTCGAGCAATTTGTTT
>DATGSD010000191.1:0-10182 GCA_035302965.1 Burkholderiaceae bacterium
GGTTTAATAGCACGTCCGTTTTTGGGCGTGCTTATTTAATGGCACAATAACGGTTTAATTCGGCTCCTATGCAAGGTGGATTTTTCATGAAGTCTCAATTCGCACAATCTTTTTATGCTCTGTATCGCCGCATCAACTTACGCCCGCGCGTTTGGGTGCTGCCTCTTATGCTTGGCTTAGCCTTGTCGTCGGTCGTGCCCTCGGCCGCGGCGCAAGGCACTAAAATTGGTTTTGTTAGCACTGAAGCCATTTTGCAAGAGTCTCGGCCGGCTAAACAAGCCCAAGCTAAACTCGAGTCCGAGTTCAAAGCTCGCGACCAAGAACTCCAAAATTTAGCTAACCGCTTGCGCGCCGACGCCCAGCGCTACGACAAAGACGCACCCGTCTTGTCCGAATCTGAGCGTATTACGCGTCAGCGCCAGTTAGCCGATCTTGATGCCGATTTGCAACGCAAGCGACGCGAGTTCCAAGAAGACTTCAACCGTCGCCGCAACGAAGAATTCTCAACCATTGTCGATCAGGCCGAGGCGGCCATTAAGCGCATTGCCGAAGAAGAGGGCTACGACCTCATCATCCAAGATGCGGTTACGGTTAGCCCGCGTGTCGATATCACCGACCAAGTTTTAAAAGCGCTGGGTGGCTAAAGCAAAATGCCTGTTTTGCTTACGACCGATCAGGCGTTGCCTTTATCCGATTTACTCCAAGCGGCTAATACGGCCGGGCTAGCATACGAAGTAATCTCAACGGCTGGCCCCGAGCCTCTTATTCGCGGTTTGGGGTCCTTGCGTCATGCAGGGCCCCACGAAATCAGTTTTTTATCCAATCAGCGCTTGGTCGACCAGCTTCAGCACTGCCAAGCCGCCGCCGTAATTTTGGCTCCCGATGTTTACCAAAAGCTTGAACAGCCATTGCCTTATTACGTCGTTAGTTGCTCGCACCCCTATGTATTTTATGCCTTGTTAGCACAGTGGTTCGACCAACATCGTTTGGCTAATTTGCCTAGCGGCATTCATCCGTCGGCAACCATAGACGAAACGGCGGTTATCGAATCGGGTGTGTCAATAGGGCCAAATACAGTTATCGAGGCATACGCTCGGGTGGGGGCCGGCACACGTATTGGGGCCAACTGCGTCATTGGTCGCGAAGCCACTATCGGGCAAAACAGCTTGCTTTATGCGCAAGTTACGCTGTACCACCAAGTTAGTATCGGCAGCCGCTGCATTATTCATAGTGGCGCCATTATTGGCGCCGATGGTTTTGGCTTTGCGCCTCAACCTAATCATCCCGATGGCGCCTGGGCAAAAATTGCCCAATTGGGCCGTGTCCTTGTTGGCGATGACGTCGAAGTTGGCGCCAATACCACCATCGATCGGGGCGCACTTGATAACACCGAAATTGGTAATGGCGTTAAGCTCGACAACCAAATTATGGTGGCTCACAATGTGCATATTGGTGAACACACCGCCATTGCAGCTTGTGTAGGCATTGCGGGTTCAACGCATATTGGCCGCCGTTGCACCATTGGCGGTGCCGCTATGTTATCGGGCCACCTTAGCATCGCCGACGACGTTGATATTTCTGGTGGCACAGCCATTACTTCAACCATTACTGGGCCCGGACGCTATACCGGGGTTTATCCATTTGCCGAGCATACCGACTGGCAGCGTAATGCTGCGGTCTTATCGCAACTCGCGGGGTTGCGGCGCCGTTTACGCGCGCTCGAACGCTCGGGCAATACCTAAGCCCACACTGACGATTTTTTTGTCGTCACAGGAATCACCATGGAACTTGACATCAAACAAATCATGGCCCGCTTGCCGCATCGCTATCCGATGCTGCTTGTCGATCGTGTTATCGAAATGACGCCGGGCGAAAGCATTGTGGCCATAAAAAATGTGTCAATGAATGAGCCCTTTTTTGAAGGGCATTTTCCTCACCACCCTGTCATGCCCGGCGTGTTAATTATCGAAGCGATGGCACAAGCAGCGGCCATTTTTTCTTTTGAAGGCGACCCGCGTGTTAGCCCAGGCGACACCAAAATTGCCTACTACCTCGTTGGGGTCGATGGTGCACGCTTCCGTCGGCCGGTGGTTCCCGGTGATCAGCTACGGCTCGAGGTTAGCGCCGACCGAATCAGTCGCACTATTTGCAAATATACGGCGGTGGCCACCGTCGATGGTCAAGAAGTGGCCTCGGCCAAGCTTATGTGTGCCATCCGCGAATTGGAAGACTAATGGCTCGTATTCACCCAACCGCCATTATTCACCCAAACGCCCAATTAGCCGACGATGTTCAAGTGGGTGCTTACAGCATTATTGGCGAAGGTGTGCGCATCGAGGCGGGCACCGAAGTTGGCTCGCATTGTGTTATTGACGGCTTAACGCAAATTGGTAAAAACAACGTTTTTTATCGGTTTTGCTCAATTGGTGGCATGCCACAAGATAAAAAATACGGTGGCGAGGCCACTCGCCTAGAAATCGGCGATGGCAATATGGTGCGCGAATACGTCACCATTAACACGGGCACAGTGCAAGACGTTGGCGTAACGCGGGTTGGCGATCAAAACTGGATTATGGCCTATGTACACATTGCTCACGACTGCCAAATTGGCAATAACACGGTATTAGCCAACAACCTGCAGTTAGCAGGTCATATTCATATTGGCGACTGGGCCGTTTTAGGAGGCTCAACCGCAGTGCATCAGTACGTGCGTATTGGGGCGCACACCATGATTGGCGGCAAAAGCTCAATACGTCAAGACATCCCCACCTACGTTATGGGTGCCGGCGATCCTTTTCGGCCGGTTGGCATTAACTCCGAAGGCTTGCAGCGCCGCGGGGTATCGGCCGACGTTGTTGCCGCCCTGCGAGAGGCCTACAAGCTTTTGTATCGACGCAAGCTTAATGTTGATGAAGCTTTGCTTCAAATCGAACAACTGCAACAAGACAAGCCGCAGGCGCAAGCCGAGCTACAAGCATTAATTGATTTTTTAAAGCAGTCAAAGCGAGGTATTGCACGGGCATGAACGTTCACCTAGGCACTGTAGCCGGCGAGCCCTCGGGCGATTTGCTGATGGCCCGAGTGCTACAAGGTCTGTCTGCGCAGTTAACCGAGCCGCGTTATGAAGGCATTGGTGGGCCGGCCATGGTTAAGCAGGGCCTTAATTGCTGGCACGATATGCAAGCCTTGTCGGTGTTTGGTTATGTCGATGCCTTAAAACGTTTGCCGCAGCTGCTTTCTATTTATACGCAAGTAAAACGTCGCTGGTTGGCCCAACCACCCCAAGTGTTTGTTGGAGTAGATGCCCCCGACTTTAACCTGCGTCTCGAGCTGGCCTTACGCAAAGCCGGCATCCCTACGGTGCACTTTGTTAGCCCCTCCATTTGGGCCTGGCGCTACGAACGTATCGAAAAAATTCGGCAAGCCGTCTCGCACATGTTGGTGCTGTTTCCGTTTGAAGAAGCCCTTTATCAAGAAGAAGGGGTGCCAGCCACTTATGTGGGCCACCCTTTGGCGCAGCAAATCCCTCTTCAGCCCGACCAAAAAGCCAGTCGGGCCGCACTTGGCCTAAATTTAGATGATCCTATTTTGGCCTTGTTGCCGGGTAGTCGTTTATCTGAAATTAAGTTGTTAGCGCCGCGTTTTCTAGAAACCGTCAAGATTTTACAGCGCCGCGAACCTAGTTTAAAAGTCGTGGTGCCCATGGTCAATCAAAGTGTGCGCAGCGAATTTGATCGCTTACTGGCCAAACAGTCTGTCGCTAATTTAACTGTTTTACAACAAGACCCGGCCGCTGATCGGCCGGTTTCGTGGGATGCTTTGCAAGCCTGCGACGCCGTGCTTGCCGCTAGTGGCACGGCCACACTAGAAGCGGCCTTGTTTAAAAGGCCCATGGTTATTTCTTATGTTTTGTCGCCGGCCATGCGCCACTTAATGGCTTGGCGCTCTGGGCAAAAAAAGCCCTTAACCCCCTGGGTGGGCTTGCCAAATATCTTATTAAACGATTTTGTTGTGCCCGAATTACTGCAAGAAGAAGCCCAGCCAGAAAACCTTGCCAACGCCTGCTGGCGGGCGCTTTTCGATACTGAATACGTTAAACAAACGGTGGCGCAGTTTTACGACTTGCACAAAAGCCTATCGCGCGACACGGCGCGTCTTGCAGCCGATGTTATCTTAGAAATTGCCCAGCGCTAAGACAGACAATTTGCCAAACTTTTTAAAGCTTTCTGCTTCTACTAAGCCCAAATTGTTGTGGTTTCAGGTGTTCGGCCTGTACTAAGCAAATTGCTGTGCTTTTTAAGGGTTTTGCTTGTACGTCTAAGTTACCTTAACTTTTAAGTGCAGTGTTTTTACGCACAAATCGCTTAACGTTTTAAATCGGTTTACCTGTGCGCCTAAATCGCTTTAATTTTTAACTGTTTTGTTTGCACATGTCAGTTGCTTCACGTTTTTAGCTTTCTACTTGTTCTTTTATGACACAACAGCTTTCTTTGCTTTCTAAGCCGCTTTCACTTGACGAGTTGCTTGCGCAGCCACAATTGTATTTTTCTGCTTTGGCAGGGGTAGACGAGGCGGGGCGTGGGCCATTAGCGGGTTCGGTATTTGCGGCAGCTGTTATTTTGGGCAATAACACAATCGCAGGCGTAACCGATTCGAAAGCCTTAAACGAGAGGCAGCGCAAGCAGTTAGCAGCCGAAATCCAGCAAAAGGCGCTGGCCTATAGCATAGCCAGTGCCAGCGTGGCCGAAATCGACAAGTTAAACATATTGCACGCCACCATGTTGGCGATGCGGCGTGCGATAGAGGGCTTAACCCAGCAGCCCGATGGCATTTTTATCGATGGGAATCGGCTTCCTGATGGTTTAAGCAAGCCTGCTTACGCCATTGTTGGAGGGGATGCCAAAGTGGCTGAAATTTCGGCCGCCTCTATTTTGGCTAAAACAGCGCGTGATGCCGATTGCTTACGCCTGCACGAGGCTTACCCACAGTACGGTTTCGATAGGCACAAAGGCTATCCCACGGCAGCTCATTTGCAGGTATTAAAGCAACTAGGCCCTTGCCCTGCCCATCGACACAGTTTTAAGCCGGTTCGCCAAGCCGTGGCTACGCAAAAGCATTCTTAGGGGTCTGAATGGACGACTCTGCCGTTATTCATTCGCGTGATAATGCCCGCTATAAATTATTACAGCGCATTGCGCGCAACCGCGTTGATAAGCGCTGCTTGCTTGAGGGGGTTCATGTTTGCCAAGAATGGTTGCGGCATAGTGGGCAACCCGAGTTAGCGGTTTTTGATGTCGAACAGCTATCGCAGCAAGCCGAATTACAAGCTCTAGATCAGCTAATTCTGCCTCAGAGACGCTTGCTTTTGGCGCCGGCGCTGTTTCGTCGCTTATCGCATTTAGAAGGCGATCAGGGTGTTTGTTTTGTTATAAAACCTACGCAGCCTCAGCTCCCCGAAAAAATCACCCATTCTTGTGTGTGGCTAGACCGCGTGCAAGACCCGGGTAATGTGGGCAGTATTTTACGCAGTAGCGCCGCTGCGGGAATACGACATGTGTATTTATCGCTGGGTTGTGCCCGCGTTTGGACGCCTAAAGTGTTGCGCAGCGCCCAGGGGGCGCATTTTGCTTTGCAGCTTTACGAAGGGCAGAATTTGCAGCAATTATTGCCGCGTTTAGCAGTGCCGCTGCTAGTAAGTAGTTTAGAGCAGGCTGTGTCGTTGTACGAACAGGCTTTGCCACCCGAAGCCGTCTGGCTTTTTGCCCACGAAGGGCAGGGCGCATCGGCCGACCTTTTACAGGCTGCCCAATTACGAGTGCGAATTCCGCAAGATAATGCGGTAGAGTCGCTTAACGTGGCTGCCGCGGCCGCCGTGTGTTTATTTGAGCACAAACGGCAGCAGTTGCGTGCATCTTAGCAAGTCTACAAGCTGGTGTGACGAGGTGGCTTGGCTGGTTGTCGTTCAGCTCAAAAACACCAGACAACGCAGCACTTGCTGCGGTCATGCCGCAGCGGCAGGAACCTACCAAAGCCCGTTAGGCAATGGTCGTCTGAACGCCGCAGGAAGCTTCTGCTTTTAGGTAGGGGTGAATGTTAATAACAGCATGGGGCCACAAGCTGGCGGTTAATAATTTCTTATTAATAGTGGCCGCTAAAACAGGCCACCTAGGAAGCTTATCGGTTTAATAAATGCCGCCGTTTTTGCTGATTGCTTGCAAAACCTTGGTAGAGATTTCTTCGATTGAGCGTGTGGTGGTGGATAAATACGGCAAGCCCTCGATGCGCATAAGGCGCTCGGCTTCGGCAACCTCGTAGCGGCATTGTTCGAGTGAGGCGTATTGGCTGTTAGGGCGGCGCTGGTTGCGAATTTCAGACAACCGCTCGGGCTGGATAGAAAGCCCAAAAAGTTTTTCGCGAAATGGCTGCAAAGTAGAGGGTAGGGTGCTGCGTTCGAAATCGTCGGGCACTAAAGGGAAGTTGGCTGCTTTAACCGCGTATTGCATGGCCAGGTATAAGCTAGTGGGGGTTTTTCCGCAGCGCGAGACGCCAATTAAGATGACATCAGCTTGCTCGAGGCCGTGTACAAACTGGCCGTCGTCGTGCGCTAAGGTAAAGTTAATGGCTTCGATGCGATTGGTGTAGCGTGGCGTTAAGCCACCCGTGTGGGTGCGACCCACCGAATGGCTAGATTTCATGCCCAGGGCTTCTTCGATGGGTTTTACAAAGGTGCCGAATAAATCGAGGAAGGTGCAATTAGATTGCCGAATAATTAACGCCACGTCGGGGTTAACTAGGGTGCTAAAAACCAAGGGGTTTTGGCCACGCCGCTCGGCGCTACGGTTAATACGAGCTGCAGCTTCTGTGGCTTTTTCTACCCCATCAATAAAGGGGATGCGCACCGAGTTAAATTTGATTTGCTCGAATTGCGACAAGACAGCTTGGCTGAAGGTTTCTGCGGTAATGCCCGTGCTGTCAGAGACGATAAAGACGGTGCGTTCGGCCGGGGGGTTGTTCATATTTTTGCAGGGCAGAAGAAGTTGATAAACGGTACAATCGGATAATTACCGAATTGGCAAGCCTTTATACGTATTTGGCGAAGGCTGATTTGCTTATGGCGTCTATTGTACGCAATAAGCAAATAAGCTTTCTTTATTTTGTTGATAGGTGACTTTTATGTCTTATGTTGTTCCATTCGAACAGCTGCGCATGACCGATGTCGATTCGGTGGGCGGTAAAAACGCTTCACTGGGCGAAATGATCAGCCAGTTGGCGGATGCAGGCGTTCGGGTTCCGGGTGGTTTTGCCACCACGGCCGCTGCCTTCCGTCAATTTCTAGAGGCCGATCAATTAGGTAAGCGCATCGAAGAACGGCTTGCGCGTTTAAACCCCGACGACGTACGCGAGCTTGCCGAAGCCGGTGCTGAAATTCGGCAATGGATTATCTCCACGCCGTTTCCCGCCCAACTCGAAGAGGCCATACGCACACAGTTCGCGGCACTCGATGCCGATGGGCAGGGCTCGTTTGCTGTGCGCTCGTCGGCTACTGCCGAAGATTTACCCGATGCGTCATTTGCAGGTCAGCAAGAATCGTACCTAAACGTTGTCGGCATCGACGACGTTCTCGAAAAAGTCCATTACGTTTTTGCCTCGCTCTATAACGACAGGGCCATTTCGTATCGGGTTCATAAAGGCTTTGAGCACGCCGACGTTGCTATCTCGGCAGGGGTACAACGCATGGTGCGCTCCGACAAGGGCAGCTCGGGGGTGATGTTTACCATCGACACCGAATCGGGCTTCGACGACGTCGTTTTCATTACTTCGTCGTATGGCTTGGGCGAAACTGTTGTGCAGGGTGCGGTTAACCCCGACGAGTTCTACGTCTTTAAACCCACCTTAGCCGCTGGCCATTACCCCATTATTAGCCGGCGTATTGGTTCTAAGCTTATTAAAATGGAGTTCGACCCCGACCGCACCGATGGCGAGGCTGTGCGCACCGTCGATGTGCCGGTTACCGAACGCAACCGCTACTCCTTAAACGACGAAGAAATCATCGAGTTAGCGCGCTACGCCGTTATTATCGAAGACCACTACCAACGGCCCATGGATATCGAGTGGGGTCGCGATGGCGTCGATGGCAAAATTTACATTTTGCAAGCACGCCCAGAAACCGTAAAGTCGCAACAAGCCAATCACGATGTCCAAGAGCGCTATCGCTTAAAAGCCACCGGCGAGGTTTTAGTTACGGGTCGGGCTATTGGGCAAAAAATTGGCTCGGGTACTGTACGCGTTGTGGGCGATATCTCCGAAATGGAGCAAGTAAAACCCGGCGATATTTTAGTTACCGACATGACCGACCCCAACTGGGAGCCAGTCATGAAGCTGGCTTCGGCCATTGTTACTAACCGTGGCGGGCGTACGTGTCATGCGGCCATTATTGCCCGCGAATTAGGTATTCCAGCTGTTGTGGGTTGTGCCACGGCCACCGATACGCTTAAAACCGGGCACGAGGTAACTGTTTCTTGCGCCGAGGGCGATGAGGGCCGTGTTTACGATGGCCTAATCGAAACCGAGGTCGAAGAAGTCCGCTGGGGCGAAATGCCCGATGCCGGCGTTAAAATCATGATGAACGTGGGCAACCCGCAACTTGCCTTCGATTTTTCGCAAATTCCTAATGCGGGCGTGGGTTTGGCGCGGCTCGAGTTCATCATTAATAACAACATTAGCGTGCACCCAAAAGCGGTGCTCGACTATCCAAATGTCGACTCCGAACTTAAAAAAGCGGTCGAATCGGCGGCGCGAGGTTATGCCAGCCCGCGAGCGTTTTTCGTCGAAAAACTGGCCGAAGGGGTGGCTACCATTGCTGCGGCCTTTTATCCCAAGCCGGTTATTGTTCGTTTGTCCGACTTTAAATCTAACGAATACCGTAAGCTTATTGGCGGTTCGCGCTACGAGCCCGACGAAGAAAACCCCATGCTGGGCTTTCGCGGCGCATCGCGCTATATTGCCGCCGAGTTCGAAGATTGTTTCTTAATGGAGTGCGAGGCGCTTAAAAAGGTGCGCGACGATATGGGCTTAACCAACGTCGAAATCATGGTGCCTTTTGTTCGTACCACGGCCCAAGCCGAAAAAGTTGTCGATTTGCTTGCCCGCAACCAGCTTAAGCGTGGCGAAAACGGCCTGCGCTTAATCATGATGTGCGAGCTTCCCACAAACGCAATTTTGGCCGATCAGTTCCTCGAGTACTTCGATGGCTTTTCTATTGGCTCTAATGACATGACCCAGCTTACTCTGGGGCTAGACCGCGACTCGGGCATGGAGCTTTTGGCCGATGATTTCGACGAGCGCGACGAAGCAGTTAAGTTTTTGCTAAGCCGTGCCATCAAATCGTGCTTAAAAGCTAACAAATACGTGGGTATTTGTGGCCAAGGCCCAAGCGACTACCCCGATTTAGCCGAATGGTTACTCGACGAGGGCATATTATCGATGTCGTTAAACCCCGATACCGTTATCGATACCTGGCAGCGTTTGGCTAAACGCAGCCAAGTCGACGTGTAAAGCAAAGCCCGTACGGTAGTAATAGCTTTGGTAGCGCTTAACGCAAGCGCTACCAAAGGCTTGTTGTCGTGTCTTTTGGCGGCTATGGTTGCGGCTAATGGCGTCTCGTAAACACGGCAGGTGTCGAAGGCTTCTTCGTGCAGCTTAATGGCCAACTATTTAACGAGGTTTACTATGCCAACGGCTGCGCTTTTCCCATCACCCCTTGGGCCAATTGTGCTAGAGGCCCAGGCCGCCGGCTTAAGTGGTTTGTACTTTTTAGACCAGCCCGATGCGCCTGCAGTTAGCAAAGCCCAATTAAATGCTTTGCCCGATTTTCAAGCAGAGCAACCTCTTGGGGCGCAAGCCTTAGTGTGGTTAACACCGTCGCCAACAGCTGCCAGCCAAAAACTAGCACTAGCAACTAATGAAACGGCTGCAAGCTCGTTAAAGTGCGCGTTAAAGCACGCAGTTTCTGGGTCTGTGGCACAGCCCGAAGCCAGCCTACCTCCCGAGGCAGAAAGCGAGCGGTCTATTATTTGCTGGGCGGCAGATCAGCTTGCCGAGTATTTTGCTGGCCAGCGCCAAAACTTCGATTTACCCATTGCCTTAGCTAGCGGTACGGCGTTTCAAAACCGCATCTGGACT
>DATGSD010000192.1:0-7642 GCA_035302965.1 Burkholderiaceae bacterium
GGCCATTATCGATTATCTCGATCAAAAATACCCCGAACCACGCTTAATTCCGGAAGCCTTGCACGATCGGGCTCGGGTGCTCGAAATGGCTAATTTAATCGCTAGCGATATGCACCCCATTAATAATTTGCGGGTACTGCGCTATTTAGTGGGCGAGATGGGTCTTTCTGACGATAAGAAAAACCAGTGGTATGCCCACTGGATTGAGCAAGGCTTTACGGCTCTTGAAAAAATGCTTGAGCGAGTGCAGTCGGGCTCGTACTGCTATGGCAACCAGGTTAGCCTAGCCGATGTTTGTTTAGTGCCGCAATACACTAATGCGGCTCGTATGAAGTGCGACCTCAGCCCTTACCCACGTATTAAGGCTGTTTACGATCATTGTGTGGCTTTACCAGCTTTCCAAAAAGCTGCGCCAGCTAATCAGCCCGATTATTCGCCTTAAGAGGTTTGCCTCGATTATTAAGTAAAAAAAAGGCCCGCCAAGTTGTTAAATAGGTGGGCCGTTTTTGTTTTGCTGGTTTTAGTCGTGCTTTGGCGTGCGCTCGTTGGTGGTTTCTGCGGCTTGGTCGTCGATGTAATCGAGAACTTCGTCGTCGTAAGCGTCGATAAAACGAGCCGCTTGTTGTGGCCGACGGTTAACCTGCAAGTTGAAAATATCGAAGCGGTTGTAGTGGCCGATAATGTCGTGCATTTGGCGCGGTTGGATGCACTTCGACAAATCGACATCGGCATAAACAATGCCTTCGGCATCGATAAGAGGCTCGCCAACCACACCGCCGTCAGGGCCAATTACCCCCGAAAAAGCGCTGTTTTTACGCTGCAACATCTCGGTAGATTCGGGGTGAGATTCGGCAAAGGCGTCGATAATTTCTTGCGAAATAGTTGAGCACGACACAATGGTATACAGTTTGCCTTCGAAAGAATGAGCCATGGCACGCACTTTAATGGCTTCAGCCATATTGTAGTCGGCGGGGGCTACAGGTAAGGCAATATAGCTGGCAACGTGTAAAAGTTCGCCTTGGGCCAATAAGCTAAAACGCGCCAGGGTGTTGGTGTTTTCACCGCAAGCTAAACCACCTAGCTTACCAATGGCTGTATCGTAAACGCGTAAGGAAGCCCCATCGCCATTGGCCCAGGTTAGTTTTTCGGCCCAAGTTGGAATGAGCTTACGATGACGCCCTAAAATTTTGCCGTCGGGCCCAATAAAAACCAAGGTGTTATAAAGCGTGCCGATGCCATGCTTGTGGCGTTCGTTAATGCCGATCACAACATGAACTTGGTGCTGGCGCGCAGCTTGCGCCACGCGATGAATTTCGGGCCCGGGTACTTCGATGGCGCTGCGGCTAAGTTTCTCGAACCATGGACTGCCTTCAACGGGTGACATAATCCAATTCCAGTACGGATAGCCAGCGATAAATACTTCGGGAAAAGCGATTAGCTCGGCCCCGTTAGAAGCCGCTTCTGCAATTAAATCACAAGCTTTGCTAACGGTAGCGTGGGTGTTTAGGTAAACCGGTGAAGCTTGTACAGCGGCAACTTTTACGACAGGTAGGTTAAGCATAATGTGTTTGTGATAGCAAGAAGCGAATAAAAAGGGTGCCCCAAAAGACACCCTGCGTTCTGGTTAAATGGCAACAACGGGATGACGTATAGTGCCGATTTTTTCGACATAAGCCTCGACGACGTCTCCGGGCCAAAGCCATTCTTGGGGGTCACGGCCAGCGCCAACGCCCTCGGGCGTGCCCGTGGCAATAATATCGCCTGGCTCGAGGGTGATGCCTTGGCTAATATCGGTAATAAGGTCGGCAACATCAAATAGCATATGCTTGGTATTCGATTGTTGCTTCATCTCGCCATTTACTTTAAGCCAGAGATCGAGTGTTTGCGGGTCGGGGATTTCGTCGGCTGTGATAATACATGGACCAAATGGTGCGTAGGTGTCCATGCCCTTCGAATAAATCCATTGCCCGGCTCGGCGGCAATCGCGCGCGCTGATGTCTAACATAACGCTGTAGCCAAACACGTGCGATAAGGCGTCTTCTTTTTGGATGCGAGAAGCGCGTGTGCCAATAATAGCGGCCAGTTCGACCTCCCAATCGAGCTGTTGGGTGATTTTGGCATTGTGGTGGATGGCTTCATCGGGGCCGATTACGCAGGTAGGCGGCTTAGAGAAAATAATGGGTTCTTTTGGTAGATCGGCCGATGTATCTAGCGTGCGGCTCGATTCTTCGACGTGCTCAACATAGTTAAGCCCAATCCCAAAAATATTTTTGCGTGGACGCGGAATTGGTGCGAGTAAACGCACATTTTGTACCGGGATGGCAGCGCCCGCCGGCCAGGCCTCTTGGTGTTCGTCGATTAATTCGGTAGCGGTTTGCACCCCGACAGGGCCAAGATCGATGAAATCGAGCATGTTGTTGGGAAGGTCGACGCCTGAAAGCAAGCCAAGTAGTTCGATGTCGACGACCAAGTTGTTAACAACGGCTCCGAGTCGGGCCTCTTCGAGCACGTTGCGGCGATAGGTGACGAGACGCATACGATGAAATCCTTATTAGCAAAATTGAGAAAATTACGACTTGACGGGCTGATGACCGTCGTTTTCGCCGAGCGCTTCTTCGCGGTAAAGCCCTAAAGCATTCATGACCGGCATGTCGTTAAAGCAGAACAAGCAAGCATCTTCGGTTTGGCTGGCGTTGGCATGTTCGTGGTACATCCACGAAGGAACGCAGAAAATATCGCGTTCTTGCCAGTCGAAGCGTTGGCCATTAATAATAGAAAACCCTTTGCCTTTAGCGACTTGGTAAATAAAGCTGCCGGTATGACGGTGCGCTTTGGTGTGCTCGCCAGGGCGTAACATTTGCATGCTGGCGCCAATGGTTTGCATAACGGGGCCACCCGTTTTTGGGTTAATGTAATTCATTAAAACCCCATCGAAGGGCGAGCCGTCGGTAACCTTGGCAAAGCGTTGCAACGCTTCGTAGGTGGGCTCCCACTCGTATTTAAACAAGGGCGAATAGGCGTGTGGCCACTCGTGTTGGGCTGGCATAAGGCCGGTTCCTGACCATGTATGTGTGCTGTCGTTAACTGGGTACGACACCGCTTGATGCAGGTCGGGATGCACTTCGAAAAAGTTAGCCTCGAGGGCGTTCATGAGAGGGATGTCGAGGCCATCTTGCCAAATACAGGGTTCGCCATCTTCAGAAACCCCGTGTTCGTGCCACGTGCCGTTAGGGGTGAGAACAAAGTCGTTAGCACCTAAGGTCATTTTGTGGCCATCGACAATGGTGTATGCGCCCTTACCTTCCATAATAAAACGTAAGGCGCTTGCCGAATGTCGATGCGCAGACGCGCACTCGCCGGGTTGCATGGCTTGCAAACCCGAATATAACCAGCCAACTGCTGCGGCTACATCTTGGCGGCCAGGGTTATTAAGATAAACAACACGGCGGCCAGCTTTTTCGGGGGTGACCAAATCGATAGAGCGCAGAACGTAATCGCGCAAATCGCGGTAGCGCCACAAAACAGGCACCGAGTTCGATTGCGGAAACCAAGGCTCAATTTTATTGGCAACCGTCCAGAGCGCAGCGGTGTGGAAGGTTTCGAGCTCGTCGTAATAGGCCAGTAGCTCGGGCGTGTCTTCGACGTTTGAGCGGCCAGTGATGTCTTCGCGGTAATTGGGTCGGGTACTGACAGTCATGGTATGTCTCCAGGACAAATAATAGCTAACGTTTGCTATAACCCGTTTAGTAATGATTGTGGGGTTTTTCCCACAATGTAGAGCGTTTCCTTTTGTGACGCAAGCGTCCAGGGCGCTGCCGGGTTGGGGTGTTTGTTGTTTTCTTTAAGCTTAAACTATTCGCCAAGCAACTAACAAGCTGTATTTCCTTATCCAATGGTTTTCGATAGGGTAAGCTGCAGGAGGCTTGTCAGCCACAAAGCGCTAAAGGCGCACACTTGAGTCGGGTCGATAACACAGCAGCTCACCCGACATAAACGTCCAAACTGCTCAGGTGCTTTAGAGGGGCTGTTTGGGCAAGTACCGTAACGAATTAGTTGTTACAAACAATGTGGTGGTTTAAGGGCACCGCCGCTTTTTATTGGTATAAAAACCGTTGCCCTTAACCCCCCTTGCCAACATGGAGATTTCATGACAACCACGACGCGCAACTACCGTATTGGCCAAATTGTGCCAAGCTCAAATACGACTATGGAAACCGAGATCCCGGCGATGTTACTAAGCCGGCAAGACGCTTTTCCAGAACGGTTTACGTTTCATTCCAGTCGTATGCGTATGAAAAAAGTAACCCCGGAAGAGCTGAAAGCCATGGATGCTGACTCCGATCGCTGTGCGCTCGAACTCTCTGATGCGCGCGTCGATGTCATGGGTTACGCGTGTTTAGTCGCCATCATGAGCATGGGCTTAGGCTATCACCGCGAATCTGAAGCACGCTTGCATAAGGTATCGGCCGAAAACGGCTCGCCAACACCCATCGTTTCTAGTGCAGGTGCCTTAATTAATGGTTTAAAAGCATTAGGTGCCAAAAAGGTTTCGGTGTTAACACCTTATATGAAGCCGTTAACGCAGCTGGTGGTCGACTATATTGAACATGAAGGCATCGAGGTGCACGATGCGGTGTCACTCGAAATCCCCGACAACCTCGAGGTGGGTTTGCAAGATCCTCTAGCACCCGCCGAGCATGTTAGTCGGCTTGATACTCGTGGTGTCGATGCTGTTGTTTTATCGGCTTGTGTACAAATGCCTTCTTTGGCGTCAATTCAAGTTGTTGAAGACCGTCTGGGCTTGCCGGTAACCAGTGCTGCTGTCGCAACGGTATACAATATGCTCGACGTTTTAAACCTACAGCGTCGTGTACCAAATGCCGGTGCCTTGCTGTCTGGAAACTATTAAAGCGCACTATTAAATAGCAAATTAAAACGATATGGCACGTTCGGCACAGCAAAGTGCTTGCGTGCCATTAAATACTTTGCTATTATTTAATGCTTGCTAGTTAAACGCTGTAGGCTAGCAAATAATAAAGCAGCTAGTAGCACAGCCGTAGCGGTCGAAGTTATAGGCGGCTAGCAGCTTCATATCATTGCAACAACAGCACGATTTCATCCCAGGGTGGTGTACTCATTACACGTTAATGGCTATACCCCTGACGGGGCCAAAACTATCCGTGATGTCTGTATAGTGCTTCGCGGGCAAGTTGGAACAGGACTAATCATGATACAAATGCAGACCACGCTCAATGTGGCCGACAACACGGGTGCGCGTTCCGTTATGTGCATCAAGGTGTTGGGTGGCTCAAGGCGCCGCTACGCCGCTATTGGCGACATTATCAAAGTGGCCGTCAAAGAGGCCGCACCGCGCGGCCGCGTTAAAAAAGGCGAAATTTACAATGCGGTTGTTGTACGCACAGCAAAAGGCGTGCGCCGCAAAGACGGTTCGCTAATTAAGTTTGGCGGCAATGCCGCTGTCTTACTCAATGCCAAGCTCGAGCCAATCGGCACACGAATCTTCGGCCCTGTTACGCGTGAATTGCGTACAGAAAAGTTCATGAAGATTGTGTCGTTGGCTCCAGAAGTGCTTTAAGGAGTCATCATGCAAAAAATTCGCACAGGTGACGAGGTTATTGTTCTCGCAGGTCGCGACAAATCGCGCCGTGGCGTTGTGCTGCAGCGTGTAGGTGCCGATCGTGTTGTGGTTGAAGGCGTAAACATTGCTAAAAAGCATGTTCGACCCAACCCAATGGCGGGCACCCAAGGTGGCATTGTCGATAAAACCATGCCCATCCATATTTCTAATGTCGCGCTGTATAACCCGGCAACAGGAAAGGGCGACCGCGTTGGCTTTAAAGTGGTCGACGGGCGCAAGGTCCGTGTTTTCCGCTCCAGCGGCGAAGTCGTTGGTGGTAAGGCATAAAGGACAACATTATGGCTCGTTTGCAAGAGTTCTACCGTACAAAGGTCATCTCCGACCTGCAAGCCAAATTTGGCTATAAAAGTGTGATGGAAGTGCCCCGCATTTCTAAAATCACTTTAAACATGGGGGTTTCCGAGGCCGTGGCCGATCGTAAGGCGATCGAGTATGCCACTGGCGATATGGCTAAAATTGCTGGCCAGAAACCCGTTGTTACAAAAAGCCGCAAGGCAATTGCGGGTTTTAAGATTCGCGAAGACTATCCCATCGGATGCAAGGTTACTTTGCGCGGACGTCGAATGTACGAGTTTCTCGATCGTCTTATCTCTGTAGCGCTTCCTCGGGTTCGCGATTTCCGTGGTTTGTCTGGGCGTGCCTTCGACGGACGAGGTAATTACAGCTTAGGTGTCAAAGAGCAGTTAATCTTCCCCGAAATCGAATACGACAAAATTGACGCAGTGCGTGGTCTCGATATCAGCATCACCACTACTGCAAAATCTGACGAAGAAGCTAAGGCATTATTAAGTGCTTTCCGCTTTCCATTCCGTAATTAAAGAGGCTGTGGCGTGGCAAAACTTTCAATCATGAATCGTAATATTAAGCGCGCCAAGCTAGTCGCGAAATATGCCCCAAAGCGCGAAGAGCTTAAGGCGATTATTAATGACCAATCAAAATCTGATGAAGAGCGTTACTTAGCGCGCCTCGAGTTGCAGCGCTTGCCGCGTAACGCTAACCCAACCCGTTTGCGTAATCGTTGCGCAGTGACCGGTCGCGGTCGCGGGGTATACCGCCAGTTTGGCTTAACCCGACACAAGTTGCGCGAAATGGCATTGCGCGGCGAAGTGCCCGGCATGACGAAATCCAGCTGGTAGGAGAACATAGATGAGCATGAGCGATCCTATTGCCGACATGCTGACCCGCGTTCGTAACGCGCAAATGGTCAACAAAACGTCGGTAAGCATGCCCTCCTCAAAGCTGAAGGCAGCCATTGCTGCCGTGCTTCGAGACGAAGGCTACATCGAGGGTTTCGAGGTAAACGGCGATGCCGCCAAGCCCACCCTCGAAATTACTCTTAAGTATTACGCAGGCCAACCGGTCATCGAAAGTATCGAGCGCGTTTCGCGTCCTGGTTTGCGCGTTTATAAGCCCAGTAGGGCAATCCCACAAGTCATGAATGGCTTGGGCGTGGCTATTGTGTCGACACCGCGCGGTGTCATGACCGATCGCAAAGCACGCGCCGCGGGTGTCGGTGGCGAAGTTCTTTGCTACGTCGCCTAGGAGAACAGCAAATGTCACGTATTGCAAAATACCCAGTCGAAGTCCCTAGCGGTGTCGACGCTGTTATTAGTGCCGATGAAATCACTGTGAAAGGGCCTTTGGGCAGCTTGCGTCAGCCACTTGCTGGCGATGTCAAGCTCGTGTTAAACGACGGGCAAATTAGCTTCGAGGTTGCCAATAGCAGCCGCCATGCAAAAGCTATGTCGGGTACCTTGCGTTCCTTGGTTAACAACATGGTTCATGGCGTTAGCAAGGGCTTTGAAAAAAAGCTTAATTTAGTTGGTGTTGGTTTCCGTGCGCAGGTGCAAGGCAACGACCTCAAAATGCAGCTTGGTTTCTCGCACGATGTCGTTTACCCCATGCCCGAGGGAATCAAAATCGAGTGCCCTTCACCCACCGAGGTGATCGTTAAAGGGCACGATAAGCAAGTTGTTGGCCAAG
>DATGSD010000193.1:0-2921 GCA_035302965.1 Burkholderiaceae bacterium
CCACGGCGGCCTTGGCGATTTGGTTTGGCGCAGTCGATGCGCCTATGCACGGCAAACGGGGGCGGCCGGCAGTTTTGGCGCAGTTTCGCGGCACGCTAGAAATTTTTTCTAGTTACCGGTTTTGGAAGTTGGGCTTGTTTCCGGGTTTGGCCACTGGTGTTTTTTACGCCGTGCAGTCGTTATGGGTTAAGCCTTTTTTGCTGGATGTGAACTTACTGGCGCTTGCGCCAACCGATATTTTGGTGTCGGTGCTGGGCTTGGCAACGGTAATAGGCAGTGTGGGTTCGGGGATACTGGCGCGCTGGTTAGAGCGTGTCGGCATGAATTTATATGTTTTTGTTGGCTTAAGCGAAGTTTTATTTGTGTTGGTGCAATTATTAATTGTGTTTGATGCGCCAATTGCTAAGTCGATTCTGTGGTCGGCTTACGGGTTTTTTGGTGCGTTAAGCATTTTAATTTACATCGTATTGGCCAATAATTTCCCTAAAAACATGCTTGGGCGTTTAAATACGTCGTTTACGATGTTGTTGTTTTTATTTATTTTCTTCTTCCAAATTGGCATTGGCTGGATTGTTAATTGGTGGCAGCCGCTAAGCCCCGGCGTGTATCCTGCGCAGGCGCATATCGTGGCTTGGAGCATTGCTATTGGTTTGCAGATTTTATCGGGGGTTTGGTATTTTTGGCCCGATAAAACAGGCCGTGATCAGCCTGAAGCGGCTTAGGGCTTATTGGGTTTGGGCCACAGTGTTTGCCGCGGGGCTGCTTTGGCTAGGAGCTTGCAAGGCCAGCATTTCTTGGGCAATTAATTGCGCAGCCAATACCATTTGCCGCATGGGGTAGGCCAAGGTGGCCAAATCGCCCTCAGTTTCTATCGAGGCCGGGGGGGTGGCCTCGCGGCCTTCTAGCAAGTCTTCAATAGCATTTAAAGAACCTTGTATTCCTTCTGGCACCTCATCTAAATCGGCGAGCAACGGTACCGAGGCGCTTATTTGTAAAATAAGCACGTGGTTTTGAATCATGAGGTGGTTAAGTTCGGGTACATGGTGCTGCCGCTTGGTGGGCTCGGCCACCATGCGGTAAAAGGCCGCCGTGTAGTTTGCAAAAGCGGTAAGCGCACTTTTTTGTGCTTGGCGCCATTCGTTGTCGGCGGCTTGCAAGGTATTTTGTGTGGCGTTTTGCTCGTCTGTTGCCGTGTTAGCTTCGGTTTCTTGCGGGTTTTGAACGACAGCCAATTTTTTTTGCTGGCGACTAATTTTGGCGTAGTTTAAGCCGGTTTTAAAGTATTCGAGGTTGGCTTGTTTTAATTTGTCGGCCAAAGCACCCATGTAGTTCGATTCCCACCACGGCAAAATATAACTGCATAGTAGGGCAATAACACAGCCAATTAGCGTGTCGACCAAGCGTTCGCCAACAATTAGTGGCGATGAGGGTGCTAAAAAGTGAAAGACCATTAACACCATTATGGTGTTGAAGGTGGCCGCTGCCATATAGTTAACTTGCACCAAGCTGTAGCCCATAATGCTTGAGGCAATTAAAATTAAAAAATAAACGTCGTGGCTTTTACTAAGATGAAAAATAGCCAAGGCAATGGCCGAGCCTAAAACCGTACCGGCCAATCGTAAGCCATTGCGTTGGCGCGTTAAAGCAAAGCCCGGCTTCATTATTACTATCACGGTCAAGATAATCCAGTAACCATGGATATTTAAGGTTGTGCCGTGTTTTTCAAAATTTATGCCATACGACAGGGCTTCCGACACAATTAAGGCCAGCATGGTGGCAATGGTTAATCGGATGGCATAACGAAAATAGGGCGAATTTAAATGCAGGTTGCTGGTTAGCAGCGATAGTTGCAAATCGTTTCGACGAGTTAATCGCCGTTCGGTGGCAAGCGCTTCTAGGCCGGCGCGAGCTTGGTCGGCGTCTACTGTGGTGTGGATGTCGGCGCTCATACGCTCGGCAACTCGCTGGCTATTGCGCAGACGACGCAAAATTTGCACGAGCAGGGCATAGGTTTCCGCTTGTTCTTTGGCAAAGCCCTGTTCGCGAAACTGCATTAAGTCGTATTCCATGGCACGCAGCTCGGCCTTGGCGCTAAGGCGGGCTTTGGTGGTTTGGTTGCGTGCAACGCTAAGCCCAACGCTTTGCAGGTGGCGGCTTATTTTAATAAGGGCGTCGCGGGCAAACACTAAAAAATCAGCCTCGGGAAGCGCGCGCCTTAGGGTTTCGTAGTCGGTGGGGGTAGCCACTAAAATATCGAGCAAACTGGCCATGTCGATGTAGATACGAATCATGGCGTTACGGCGTTCTTGGTAACGTTTGCCCGCCCTGGGCAAATCGTGCAGCAAGGTGTTGCGGGCGGCCTGGTGTTTTTCAGTCATGTCGGCCTGAATACGCACCAACTCGCGGTAGCAAGCGTCAAGGTCGTTGTCTAAATCGTAAAAACGCGAACGGGCGTGAATGTAGTCGGCCGTGGCTAATAGCGCTACCGAAAGCGCTTGCTGCTGTTCGCGCAGCCAGAAAATACGATGCACCCAAAAGCTGTACGAAAAATAAATGAGGCCGCCCACAAAAGAATAGCTGGTGTAATGCAGCAGCTCTTGCGTTTGCAGTGTAGTGCGCATGGTTAAGGTCATTAACAACAGGCAGGCAAAGGCCATTAGGCCGCCTTGTTTGCCATAAACCGTAAGCAAGGAAAAGAAAAACGCTAGCGCGGGTATAACAAACCAAAACAAGATGTCGTGCGTGGTTGCGTAACCGGTAATGGCAACGGTTAAAGTACCCAAAGCCACAGCGCCTAGCATGGTGTTCGTGCTATGGCGTCGGCTATCGCGGGGTTGGTCGATAATGGCGACACAGGCGGCGCCGAACGCGGCCACCATGCCCATGCTGAAATTATTAAATACCCAGCCAAACAAAAGGGC
>DATGSD010000194.1:0-13466 GCA_035302965.1 Burkholderiaceae bacterium
ACAAAAGCCCCGGGGCCCATTAAGCCAACAAAGGTGTCGGCCGCGCGTGACAACACTTTATAATCGGCACCCAACACAAATAGACGATCAAACACGCTAACACGTAAGTTACCATGATGTACGCGAGTAACAACAATGCGCCAATCGTTTTTATCGTCGGTTTCTTCAACTTTTACACTAACCACACCGGGTTGTGTCGGATCGCTAATAGCTTCTTCGAGCGCTTTGGCCGATTTTTCGGCTTCGATTCGGTTATCGAGCCGCAATGAAACACCTTCAGCCATTGCCGATAACGCATCAGCATCGATAGTTCGAGACAAACGGTTGATAACTGAATCGGCCAATACGTATTGGCGTGTAAGTTCGGCCAAAGCATCACCCGATATTGGGCTTGCGCCTTCGTGGGTTACTAGTTCGGCATCTTTAAGTGCCAAATCGAGCATAAACTGAGCTTCTTCTTGATCATCAATTAAGTAGCGTTCATCGCGGCCAACTTTTACTTTGTAAAGCGGCGGCTGAGCAATATACACATGACCGTTTTCGATTAACTCGGGCATTTGACGGTAAAACAGCGTGAGCAACAAAGTTCGAATATGCGCACCATCAACGTCCGCGTCCGTCATGATGATAATGCGGTGATAACGTAACTTCGAAATATCGAAGTCGGGACCAATACTGGTTCCGAGTGCCGTAATTAAAGTCGTGATAGCTTCGCTAGCGATAAGACGATCGAATCGTGCTTTCTCGACGTTAAGAACTTTACCGCGCAAGGGTAAAATTGCTTGAAATTTGCGGTCTCGACCTTGTTTTGCCGACCCACCGGCCGAGTCTCCTTCGACAATATAAATTTCGCTAAGGGCTGGGTCTTTTTCTTGGCAATCTGCCAATTTACCAGGTAAGCCGGCGCCTTCAAGAACACTTTTGCGGCGCGTCATTTCGCGTGCGCGACGGGCAGCATCGCGAGCGCGCGCTGCCTCAATAATTTTATTGCAAATAGCACGCGCATCGGCTGGGTTCTCGAGCAACCAAGTCTCGAGCGTGCGCGAAACGGCTTCTTCGACTGCTGGACGCACTTCGCTAGAAACCAATTTATCTTTAGTTTGACTGCTAAATTTTGGTTCCGGCACCTTAACCGACAACACACAAGTAAGGCCTTCGCGCATATCATCGCCGCTAGTTTCAACACGGGCGCGTTTGGCTAATTCGTGGTCGGCGATATATTTATTAATGACTCGTGTCATCGCAGCGCGCAAACCGGTTAAGTGGGTACCCCCATCGCGCTGCGGAATATTATTTGTGAAACATAAAACAGTTTCGGAGTAGCCGTCATTCCATTGCATGGCGATATCGACACCAATACTATCTTCACCGTCGTTAAGTTGTGACGAGGTGCTAACTGAAAAAACGGTTGGGTGTAACGCTGTTTTTGTGCGGTTTAAATAATTGACAAACCCTTCGACACCACCTAAGAAAGCAAAATCTTCTTCTTTGCCTTGCCGCTCGTCGACTAAGCGGATTTTGACCCCATTATTTAAAAACGATAGCTCGCGCAAACGTTTGGCAAGAATATCGTACGAATATTCGATATTTTCAAAAATTGTATCGTCAGCAAGAAAACGAACTTGCGTACCTTGCAGATCGGTTGTACCCGTTACCTCTAGGGGTTTGACCCGATCGCCTCGATGAAATTCGATTTCGTGAGTTTGGCCATTGCGCCAAATAGTTAAGCGTAACCATTCGGACAAACCGTTTACACAGGCTACACCAACACCATGCAAACCACCCGAAACTTTGTATGAGTTGTGATCGAACTTTCCGCCAGCGTGTAATTCGGTCATTACGATTTCGGCGGCACTGCGACCGTGAGGGTCGTCAGTATGAATTTCGGTTGGGATGCCACGCCCGTTATCAGTTACCGAGATGCTGTTATCGGCATGTATTTTGACGACAATTTCATCGCAGTGCCCCGCTAAGGCTTCGTCGATAGCATTATCAACAACCTCGAAAACCATGTGGTGTAAGCCCGTGCCATCGGAGGTATCACCAATATACATGCCTGGGCGTTTACGCACGGCTTCGAGGCCTTTTAACATCTTGATGGCTTCGGCGCCGTAATCGACGTTTGGTGTCAGTGCGGTTTGATCGGACATAATAGGTTTAAACCTTGAGTTAAACGATAAATAAAAACTAGCGGCTTGAAGGGCTTAAATACGCATGGGCATAACAACGTATTTAAATTCGTTGTCGTCAGGAATCGTAATTAAAGCAGACGCATTGATGTCGGGTTGAACCGACCATATAACCATGTCAGAACGCACGTTGGCCAAGACATCAAGCAGATAGCTGACATTAAAACCCACATCGAGTGGTTCGTGCTGGTAGTCGATTTGGATTTCTTCGTAGGCTTCTTCTTGTTCAGCATTTGAGGAAGAAACCTTGAGCAAATGATCGTCCATTTGCAATCGTACCCCTTTGAGCTTTTCGGTAGTCAAAATGGCAGCCCGTTGCAAAGAGCCTTGTAATACGTCGCGACTGACCGAAAAATGGCGGGTGTAATTTGTGGGGATTACTCGGGTGAAATCGGGGAACTTACCTTCGACAAGCTTAGAGATGAGCTCGACACTATTGAATTGAAAGCGAATTTGACCTGCTGCAACCTGTATTGTAACAGGATCTTCGGTGTCATCGAGTAATCGCTGTAATTCGAGTATGGTTTTGCGCGGCACAATGATTTCATTTTTCTTGTCTAGATCGGCTACGGCTACTCCGGCATGTGCCAAGCGATGCCCATCGGTTGCAACTGCCCGCACATGACCTTCTTCAAAAACCATTAACAAACCATTTAAGTAGTAACGAATGTCTTGCTGGGCCATTGCAAAATGCACCAAACCAAATAAATAGCGCAGTTTTGCTTGTGGCAAACGCAAAGTAACGTCCCAAGTGTCAGGTTGTTTTACAACCGGAAAATCGGCTGCTGGCAAGGTTTGCAGCTCGAAGCGGCTGTTATTCGTTTGGATTAACAGCTTATTGTTATCGAGCAAAATCGTGACGGTTTCACCCTCTGGAAGCGCCCGTAAAATATCTAAAAACTTACGTGCTGCCACAGTTGTTCTGGTGGCTTCTTCACCATTAGGGGTATCGATTTCAGAGGTTATTTGTACTTCTAGATCAGAAGCAACAAAGGCTAAACGGTTGCCTGTCTTTTGCAACAGGATGTTTCCTAAAATTGGCATTGTGTTGCGTCTTTCAACAATACCAACAACGGTAGCCAATGGCTTTAACAACTCATCGCGCTCGGCTTTTATTAGTTGCATAGTTATCCTTTAAGGGTTTGTTCGAGTACGTGCAATTCATGGTTAAGCTCTGATTTCTTCGAGCGAGCATCGGTTATTTTTCTTACCGCATATAAAACGGTTGTGTGGTCACGCCCTCCGAATAAGTCGCCAATTTCGGGAAGGCTTTTTTGCGTAAGCTCTTTGGCCAAATACATGGCAATTTGTCTTGGTAGGGCAATATTTGCCGGTCGCCGCTTAGAATACATATCGGCGACTTTAATTTTGTAAAAATCTGCCACGGTTTTCTGGATGTTTTCGACCGTTATTTGGCCGCTAGACACCGATAACAAATCTTTTAAAGCATCTTTACAAACATCGACAGTTAAGACCTCACGCCCATGGAAACGTGCGTAGGCCGACACTTTGCGTAAAGCCCCTTCTAGCTCGCGAACATTACTACGCAAATGCTTGGCGATAAAAAAGGCTACTTCTTCGGGCATGGTTATGCCTTCGCCTTCAGCTTTGCGAAGCAAAATAGCAACCCGCATTTCGAGCTCGGGAGGCTCGATGGCAACCGTTAAACCTTGATCGAAACGTGATATCAAACGATTACTGATGTTTGAAAGTTCTTTTGGGTAAGTATCCGACGTAATAATAATTTGTTTACGCTGCGCAACCATTGCTTCGAAAGCATAGAAGAATTCTTCTTGTGTGCGATTTTTACCCGCAAAAAACTGGATGTCGTCAATAAGTAATAAGTCGAGCGAATGGTAATAGCGCTTGAATTCATCAAACGCTTGGCGTTGATATGCCTTAACAACGTCGGCCACGTACTGGTCGGCGTGCACATAACGCACCCGTGCATGCTGGTTGCTTTCTACCAGTGCATTACCAATAGCATGAATTAAGTGGGTTTTACCCAAACCAACCCCACCATATAAAAACAAAGGGTTATACGATGTACCAGGGTTTTCGGCCACCTGCAAAGCGGCCGCTCTGGCTAATTGGTTGGCTTTACCCGTAACAAAGTTATCGAAACGCAGCTCTTTATTAAGACGGCTTCGATCTCGGATAACATTTAATGCCAATTGCGGCGTTTGATCGAGATTTGTTGGCGCTGAACCATCTGTCGCCTCGGTATTTCTTGCATCGTCGAGTGCTGAAACCGATTGCTGCTGCACATCTGGCGGTGCCGACGATACCCGCCTTTGTTGTTGTGCCGCATCAGGATGCGGAGCGAGTTGAATATTGCCACCTGCCGCGGCTGTTGTTGATGGTGCTGCTGATTGATTCGCTAATTCGAATTCGACATGGATAGGCCGCTCGTACCAATCGCTAGCTAAGGTTTCAATTTGATCGGAAAAGTTTTTACGCACCCAATCGAGTTTAAACCGATTTGGTGCAGCCACACGCAGTACGCCCTCGGACTCGTCGAAGGCGAGCGGCACCAAAGGACGGATCCAGGCGCTTATTTGTTGAGGAGGGAGGTCTTGCTCCAGTTTCTGGACGCAAGTCTGCCAAAATTCGTTCATGTTCACCACTTAAGTAAACTTCAATTCTACCTTGTAAAAAGGCGAGTTATCCACAAGCCATGTCTAGATTTTCTCTACCCGCAAGAAACGGATCTTTTGAGCCTTTTTTTTGGCTTAAAATAAACACGCCTACTCGAAAATACCCCAGGGCTTATTATTACCAAACGGTTTTTTACTGATCGAGCCATTTTTTTCTGCGGCTAAGTGTTTTATACTATTGACGAATCAACTTAATTTTGTTGAAATAAATGGCTTTTATTAGCAGCCGGTTTTTGTTAGGTAATTAAACTGTATCGGGCTTTTTGGTACTTAGACCAAAACATACATAGCGCTGTCCCCTGTTGCAACGCCCCGAAATGCCTAATTTTGCTTAACAGTTTTGCCAATCTTTTCTGTAAGCCCTGCAACTTTTTAGGGCCGTATTTGCATTGGGCAAACCGCTGGCTCTCAACAAAATTTTTATCGCAAACGGTGCAAAAAGCGCAATATTGTTGCGCGCTTTAATTTTAGGACGCCGTTGCCTCACCCAATTTTTGGATACCACCATGAAACGTACATTCCAACCTTCTAACACTAGTCGTAAACGCACCCACGGTTTTCGGGTACGCATGCGTACTCGCGGTGGTCGGGCAGTAATTAATGCCCGTCGTGCTAAAGGCCGTAAACGCTTAGCCGTTTAAGGCGTCTACGCTTTTTAAAACTATTTTATGCTTAAGCGTGCCACCTTTCCTTGGGGTGCGCGCTTGCACCGCCCCTCTGAATACGCAGCTGCCCTAAAAGGTAAACGTGTTGCCAAAGGGGCGTTATTTATTGTGTCAACACCGCGTCAAAAAGACAACGGCTACACTACTGCACGGCTTGGGCTTATTATAGCGAAGCGCTTTGCACCAACTGCCGCAAGCCGTAACGCAATTAAACGAGTAATCCGCGAAGCCTTTCGCCAACAGCGCCACGCCTTACCTAAGCGCGATTACGTTTTTCGTTTACACCGAAAAATACCCAGTGGTAGCACCAAGGCACTTAAAGCAACGGTTCGAACCGAAGTCGAACAACACCTTAGCCGGATTATGCAATGATTCGCCAATTATTAATTGCACCCATCCGATTTTACCGCTTCTTTCTTAGCCCTTGGCTTGGGCATCAGTGTCGCTTTACGCCTACTTGTTCGGCTTATGCTATCGAAGCCATTAATGTTCACGGAGCTATCAAAGGGCTATGGCTTGCCATAAAACGCATCGGCCGCTGCCACCCGTGGCACGCAGGTGGCTTCGACCCTGTGCCTAAACACTCATCTAAACTCAGCATCAACAACTCAACGAACAAATAAAATCTTTATTTTTGATTAATTTCTTCTATTTACCGCTACCGGACCATAATGTACTTCCAGCTACGGTAAACTAAACGGTTTTTACACCGCTCTCACCCTAAAATTAGGCGCTATGGATATCCGACGCACCATCCTCTGGCTGATTTTTTCCTTTTCCTTATTGTTGTTATGGAATAACTGGCAAACCTATACCGGTCAGCCTTCATTGTTCCCTGGCTTTACTGCAGAAGCTTCAAAAAGCGAAGAAACTTCTTCTAAAAAAACCGATAACGACACTAGCATCCCAGAAAACATTGCTCAGAAGCCAAGTTCAACAACCCAGCCCGAGTTTTCTGAAACCGTTCCGGCTAAGCAAACGCCCGAACCCAGTCCGTCTGAAAAAGTTGTCGTCGAAACCGATGTGTATAAACTTACGTTCGACACCTTGGGGGCGCAACTCGTCAAAGCCGAACTCAAAAAATTTACAGGAAGCGACGACAAGCAGAACGTAATGGTGCTACTCGACGACAGCGAGCAGCAAGTTTATTTAGCACAAACCGGGGTCGTCGGGGCACCCGAGGGCAAAAGCTATCCAACGCATTTAACCCCATTCAGGCTACTTAAACTAGATCAATCTGAAACCCAAACCACAGTTGCGTTCGAAGCCGAAAGCGATGGCGTAAAAGTTGTCAAAACCTTTGCCTTAGCCCCGCAACAGTACGACATCAAAGTTAGCCACGAGATTTTTAACGAAGGAAACGAAACTATTACACCATCGGTGTATTTGCAATTAACTCGCGATGGTAATGATCCACCCGATAGCAACTTTTTCTATCGCACATTTGTCGGGCCTGCTGTTTATTCAAGCGAAGACAAATATCAAAAAGTTAAATTCTCTGACATCAACAAAGATAAAGCCAGTTACATCAAAGAAAGTAACAACGGCTGGATTGCCTTTGTTCAGCATTATTTTGCTAGCGCCTGGATTCCGACCGAAGGTGCTACACGCTATAACCAAATTGCGCACGCCGATAACTTATATTTTATTCGGGCAATCGAACCGATCGGTAGTATAAATGCCGGCGAAAGCCGTCAGATTCACTCGCAATTATGGGTTGGGCCCCAAGACCAAAAAGCCATGCAAGAAATTGCTCCAGGCTTAGACGTTGTTGTCGACTATGGCTTTTTAACAATTATTGCCAAACCTTTATTCCAGTTAATGACTTGGCTACATAGTTTTGTGGGTAACTGGGGCTGGACCATTGTTGTTTTAACATTGCTCATTAAGTTGGTTTTTTACCCGCTTTCTGCAGCCAGCTATCGATCAATGGCCAAAATGAAGCAAGTCGCACCGCGTTTAAAACTATTGCGCGAGCAATACGGTGACGATCGTGCAAAGCTAAATACGGCCATGATGGAGATGTACCGCACCGAAAAAATCAATCCTCTCGGTGGCTGTTTACCCATGGTCGTTCAAATACCCGTGTTTATTTCTTTGTATTGGGTATTACTGGGTAGCGTCGAAATGCGTGGTGCCCCCTGGATTCTCTGGATCCACGATTTAGCTGCCACCGACCCGTATTTCATCTTGCCAGCCATCATGATGGCAACCATGTTTTTGCAGATCAAACTAAACCCAACGCCACCTGATCCTATGCAAGCGCGTGTCATGATGATTATGCCGCTTGTTTTTGGTGGCATGATGTTCTTCTTCCCGGCTGGCTTAGTATTGTACTGGTGCGTTAACAATATTATTTCGATCGCTCAACAACGCTACATAATGTACAAACTCGATAAAGAAACCGCAGAAGCCAATAAATAAACGTATTTAACATGCGGTGATCTACAACCCCCTAGTTGCTAGGTCAACTAGGGGGTTGTGTTATGTTTTGAAGGCGCAAACACTCTCTCTAGGCTGTTTTTCTTCGTTTTATTACGCTTGCGAATAATTTCTGGGCGTGCATCATGCAAAAAAATGATCCCATTATTGCAATCGCCACGGCAGCTGGCCGTGCAGGTATAGGCGTTATTCGTCTTTCCGGCCCTAAGCTATCGAACTTTATCGAGCAATTCTTTGGGCAGGCATTAACGCCTCGTTATGCACACTACCGACAGTTTTTAGATGCTGACGGTAACCCAATCGATTCTGGAATCGCGCTTTATTTTAAAGGTCCGAATTCGTATACCGGAGAAGATGTTCTCGAACTACAAGGTCATGGCGGTGCGGCGGTTCTAAAACGCGTTTTACAACGCTGCCTAGAAGTAGGGCAAAGCATAAAATTACGTCATGCTAAACCGGGCGAATTTACCCAGCGTGCTTTTTTAAATGGCCGACTTGACCTTGCCCAAGCCGAAGCCGTAGCCGACCTTATCGACGCCTCTTCAGAGGCCGCTGCTATTGGTGCTATGGCATCGCTTAGTGGTAAGTTTTCGAACCAAATAAACCAGTTAAACCAAAAAATTATTCATTTACGAAAACTCGTCGAGGCTACACTTGATTTTCCTGAAGAAGAAATTGATTTCTTAGAAAAATATCAAGCCCTGCCGCAGTTAGAAAGTATCCGCCAGCAATTAAGCGCCATTATTAAAACATCGCAACAAGGCGTCGTATTGCGTGAAGGTTTGCAAATCGTTCTTGCAGGCCAGCCCAATGTCGGAAAATCAAGTTTGCTTAACGCCTTGGCTGGCGACGATATCGCCATTGTGACCCCTATCGCTGGCACAACACGCGATCGCGTTACCCAAGAAATTCACATCGAAGGGGTGCCTATGCACATTATCGACACAGCCGGTTTACGTGAAACCGATGATGTTGTCGAAAAAATAGGTATTGAACGAACTTGGGAAGAAATCAATAAAGCCAGTTTAATCATTCATCTGAAAGATATCCGCCACCAAGACGACACCCTTGGCAACGATATCAACCAGCGCTTAAGCCAAAAAGTACCTATCTTAAGCGTACTGAATAAAGCCGACTTACTCGATTCCGATAAACAATTTGTAGATGAAATAGAAAATGATGTCGTTGTGATATCGGCTAAAACGGGTTTTGGTCTTGATACCTTAAAGCAAAAATTACTTGATTTTGCTGGCTGGAATCCGACCACAGAATCACCTTGGTTAGCGCGTCAGCGTCACCTAAATGCCCTTTATGACGGCGATAAGCACCTCGAAATTGCAGCTGCGCATGCGCAATTAGACGACTCGGTACTCGATCTTTTTGCCGAAGAGCTCAGGCTTGCACACGAAAGCCTGAGTCAAATTACGGGCGAATTCACTAGCGACGACCTTCTAGGCGAAATATTTTCGAGTTTTTGCATCGGCAAATAAAAATAGTTTCTGCTAAAAACCCATCAAACAACAGAATTAAGGCGTAAACAGGCAGCAATCGCCTGTTTATAACGCTGTGGAAAACTAGCTGATAGATTCTGAATAAACGAGCTTTTACCGATTTCTTAAATCTTATCCCCTTTTCATCCCTCAGCTATAAGCGCCTTACCAACACTAAAAAATCTTTGTAAGTTACTGTTTTATAAAGACAATTCAACCTTAATCAATTTATCCACAGGCTCCCATCAACAACAACAAGTTATATATATAAAAAGTTAATAATGTTGACGAAAACAAAAAATTGGCAGTTTTCGTTTTAACAAAGTAAGTATTTTATTTTTGCTAATTTGTGCATAAATCTGTGGACAACTACAGCACGATTTGGGGAATAAGGCGTATTCAACGCTAAAACAAAAACTTATACCCAAAAAGTCAGCCTCTTAAACTGTTGTTATGCACAACTAAAAAATGCTATAAGCTATTGAAAACAATAGGAACTAAGGCCTTATACAACTTATCCACAAACTCTCATCATCAACAACAGTTTTTATAGATAAAACTAAAGATAAGATGTTGGTACGTGTATAACCACGAAGCACCAGCACTTAGCTTTACTTTTTGCTTGCAAGCTCGAAAGTTTTATTTATAATTAAGAACAATTATGTTTTATAACTATTTCGAGCGCTCACAAGATGTCACAAAACACGACTAACGGCCTACTAGAAGTGAGTCACGAAGGTCCAATCACTTGGGTAAAACTCACCCGGCCCGAAAAACGTAACGCAATAAACATCCAATTAATTCAAGCACTGCACAATTGCTTTGCTTCTATGCCAGACACAACAAAAGCAATTGTGTTACACGGCGAAGGCGAACATTTTTGTGCTGGGCTCGATTTATCCGAAATATCCGAGCAAACCGTGCCTGAATCGGTTTTACATTCAAGAACTTGGCACGCTGCGTTCGAACACATTCAATTCGGCAAAGCACCAGTCATTGCTGTCTTGCATGGTGCGGTCGTTGGTGGTGGGCTAGAACTAGCCTCGGCTGCCCATATCCGAATTGCCGAACCCTCTGCGTTTTATGCCCTCCCTGAAGGCAAACGGGGCCTTTTTGTTGGCGGGGGTGGCTCCGTACGTATCTCACGGTTAATAGGCGTTGCCAATATGTCCGATTTAATGCTTACGGGTCGGGTTTACAACAGCCAAGAAGGGCATAACGCTGGTATTTCGCAATATGTAGTCGAAGCCAATCAAGGGCTAGAAAAGGCCGCCGAATTAGCTAAAAACATCGCCAGTAATGCGTCGATGACTAACTACGGCGTTATGCATTTATTACCGCGTATTGCCGATCAAAGCATCCATGATGGTTTAGCAACCGAATCGTTAATGGCTGCTGTTGCACAAACCGATCCCGCAACCCTCGACTTGCTGCAGCAGTTTCTGCAAGGAAAAAACAAAGTTAAATACAAGCCTGAAGGCTAAACGGCCACGTTTCAAAAGCACGACATTTTTAAAACGCACAGATAAGGCCTACTACTATGAAAATCGATGGACAAATCGCTATTGTCACTGGAGGCGCATCAGGGCTAGGTGCAGAAACAGCCCATCAATTAGCGCTAGCAGGCGCCAAAGTGGCTATTTTTGATCTCGAGCATAAATTTAGCGATGCACAAAAACTTGCGGCCAAAATAAACGGCTTAGCATTGGTTTGCGATATTACCGATAGCGATAGCATTAGTACTGCTATTCAAGCCACCTCAGAGCAGCTCGGTGGTGCCCGAATTTTAGTTAATTGTGCGGGCATTGCCGGTGCTAAACGCGTATTGGGTCGAGATAACGCTGTCGTCCCACTCGATCATTTCAGTAAAATTATCGACGTCAATCTAGTCGGCACATTTAACATTATTCGGCTGTTTGCTCGGCAAGCTGCCAATTTGCCCGAACTGGCCGATTCTGAACGCGGTGTCATTATCAACACTGCTTCGGTTGCCGCTTACGATGGTCAAATCGGGCAAGCAGCTTATGCTGCATCAAAAGGTGGGCTGGTTTCTTTAACGCTGCCCTTAGCACGCGATTTAGCACAGTCGGGTATTCGGGTCATGACAATCGCACCGGGTTTATTTTTAACCCCTTTACTTGCCGAATTACCACCTGAAGTACAACAAACATTGGCTGAATCAATACCGTTTCCAAAACGCTTAGGCAAAGCCACCGAATTTGCCGATTTGGTCAAACATATTGTTGAAAATCCATCGCTAAATGGTGAAACCATTCGTTTAGATGGCGCCCTACGGCTTCCACCACGCTAATTTTTGTTTGTCTTCAAGCCATGACAACCGTCTACCAGCCTCCTGTCCAAGATATTCGCTTTGTGCTCGATCTCCTCGGTGCACAAAATCAATTGCAGCAGCTACCGGCATTTACCGACATCGATGACGATTTAATCGATCAAATTATTAGCGAAGCCGGACGTTTTGCTCAAAATATTCTTTTTCCATTAAACGCTATCGGAGACCGGCAAGGGGCAAAATTCGATAACGGCGAGGTTAAAACTCCCGAGGGTTTTGCCTCGGCTTACCGTCAATTTCAAGAAGCGGGTTGGCCAAGCTTAAGTTTCGATCCGGCCTATGGCGGCCAAGGCTTGCCGCAAGCCCTCAATATTATTGTTTTCGAGCTACTTGGCGCGGCCAATCATGCCTGGACAATGTATCCTGCCCTACTTAGCGGAGCGTATTTATGTTTGCATCAATTTGCTAGCGAAGACATAAAAAAAACCTGGTTGCCAAAGCTAGTTAGTGGCGAATCGCTACCAACTATGTGTCTCACCGAAGCTCATGCTGGCAGCGATTTAGGTTTACTCCGAACGCGTGCAGTTCCTAGCGATGACGGAAGCTATCAGATTACGGGTAATAAAATATTTATTTCGGGCGGTGAACAAGACCTTACCGAAAACATCATTCATTTGGTTTTAGCCCGCCTACCCGATGCCCCAGAAGGTAGTCGTGGCATTTCTCTTTTTCTTGTGCCCAAATATCTGCCAAACGAGGACGGCAAAGCCATTAAAAACCAGGTAATTTGTACTGGCATCGAAGAAAAAATGGGGATTAATGGCAGTGCAACGTGCAGCTTGTCATTCGAAGATGCTAAAGGGTGGTTAATTGGCGAACCCAATCGCGGTTTAGCCGCGATGTTTGTCATGATGAATTCAGCACGTCTTTTGGTTGGTGTGCAAGGTATAGGTACGGCCGAAACGGCTTGGCAAAGCTCTTTAGCGTATGCGCAAGAGCGCTTGCAAATGCGTGCGCCGGTGCGGCCACCAAAACACAACAACGAAGCCGCCGACCCCATTATTTATCATCCGGCCATGCAGCGGCTGCTAATGAATCAAAAAGCGTCTCTTGAAGGGATGCGCATGCTAACGTATTGGGCCGCCTTGCATCTCGATCGCCAAAAAGACGATCCAAACCCCCAGCATCAAAAAGAAAGTGAGCAATTCTTAGCGCTATTAACCCCAGTTATCAAAACATTATCAACTGAACAAAGCTTTTTGGGTGCCAGCGATGCCTTACAAATATACGGCGGGCATGGCTTTATTACCGAAACCGGTATCGATCAATATATGCGCGATTCTCGTATTGCCCTTATCTATGAGGGGACTAACGAAATTCAAGCAATCGATTTATTACTGCGCAAAGTATTACCCGATCAAGGCGAAGTTTTACGCCAATTTATCGACACCGTCCGTCAAACTTGTACGGCTTGTCCTGATACCTACCATCGGCATGCTCAGCTGTTAATGGCGCTTTGCGATTCTTTAATAAGCTTGGTTGAAAATATCAATAAGCAGGCGGTACACGATGTGCAGCTACCTTATCGTATTGCCTCCGAGTTTCTACGTTTAGTAGGACACATGGCTTTAGCCTGGCTTTGGTTAAAAGCAGCTATTTTTTCTACCGAAAAACATAAAGAAAACCCATCGTTTTACCAAGGCAAAATCGACACCGCTGCTTATTATTTTTCG
>DATGSD010000195.1:0-4833 GCA_035302965.1 Burkholderiaceae bacterium
CGCTCACTTGACGAAACTGAAGGGCGCCGACTAAATCCGGGATTCCCCATGGTGTTAGGAGGTAGTGAACGGGTTTCTAGTCAGCAGCTAAGCACCATTATTGTCGTAACGGCTCAAGTTGAAGAGGGGTTTTAATGGCAGCGACCAAAACCCGCGCCTACCTGTTCGATGGGCATATGTTAGCTTTTGGCTTGGTTTGGCAACCGATAATTGCAGGTCATTCAGAACAGCTCGCCAAACGTTTAGCTCGACAGAGTAAGGCCAGCCATTATGTGGCAGCTGGGCGTAATGCAGCGTCGGTTGGAATGGCAAATTTTGCCAAAAAAGGCAGACGGCGCACTGCGTATTATTCGGCAGCCCAATTGTTTGCGCTGCACCATGCTAACGGAACCTTTGCTGCTATTTACCCAATTAATAAGCAGACAGTTTGGCTAGTTGCTGCTCATGAAGGTGCGGTTATTACCCGAACCGATCGTTTGTGTCGCTCGCACGAAGTAGCGGACAGTATTTTAGACGACTTAAAAAAAGCTTACCCGCAGCTTCGAGTGTTGGCAACGCCAAAAAATAACGATTGATTTACACCTTTGCTAGCGGATGGAAGCGATCGTTTACGCAGCAGCCGTTTAATGCCTGTGCAACGTTTTGCCGCTTATTCGAACCGTGTTGTGTTAGCGGGTTTTATGGGGTTTGCTGCCATAGTAATTTGGAAGTTTCTCCCTGAATTGACGCCAAGGCCACAGCCAATAACAGAAAATGCTGCGGTGCAGCACGCAATCTTGTGGCAGCAGGCAGTACAAAACACGGCTAGTCGCGTGCATTTACACACGGTGCATTCCAGCCATCTTGTGCTGCAACATTTGTATCGCTTACCTGTGCAGTTAGCCGGTTGGGTGTTAAATCGGGTTGAGTGTCAGTATCAGCACCCGCGATGGCGTTGTACCGCGCTACTAAAGCGCAGCGATTTGCGAGCAACAAATGCGGGTTTGTTTGAGGTTGTTCCAAAACAATGGTCGCTACGGTTTTTGTCTATCGATCAATTGCAAGCCACTTGGGACTTTGTTGTGCCGGTTGTATCGCTTGATCAAACGCGAATACCCACGAGCACAGATATTCAAAAAAATCTTTTCAGTTATTTGCAGGGATTACAACCGGCGTTTAACGAGATTACGTTCGGTGAGGCCATAGCCTTGCCCGTACCCCCGCCACTGGATTCTGAAGGCCAGCCTATTTCGCCCCCGGCCGATTTGCTTACCTACCGTAGTCGGTCGCTTTCTGTGCGCGGCCCACTGCGCTCTATGAGTATTTTGTTGCCCCATCTGCAAGCCACTGCCTGGCGCCAACTTGTTCTTAGTGTGGGTGAACCATCGTCGGTAAATTTGTTAAGCAGTCAATTAACCCTTGCGCTTAATGGAGCTATTTATGAAAACCATCGGCCTTAATAAGTTTCATGGTTTACGAAATACTAATGCCGCAACCGTGCTAGCCGTTCGCTTACAAGCCAAGTTTATTCGTTTGTCTGTGCTAGTGATACTGAGTTTAGCTGCTTCATGGGTGGGTTTTAGCTGGGCTGTTCCAGAGCAGCTACCCGATTTGCGCGAGCGTTCACATCTTGATGAAAGACCTAGCGTAGATCAATCTGATCGCAGCAAAACCCCTGATCTTGCTTCGGTGTCAAGCATGAATAAGGCAAATAAGCACAGCGCTAGTATTGCCTCGATGGAGTTCAGCACATCAGGACTTAGTGATACTAATCAGTCGAACGAGAGCCCTCGTTCTAGCAATGTAGCTGGCTCAAACCAAGCATCGGACGCGGAATTATTTGATCAAAGCTTGCTTAATGACCAGTTGTCAGTACGTGAGTTAATGCGTTTAGAAATGGCCGAGGCACTTGAAGCGGCTCGTCAGAAGCGGCTTGTCCAGCGTCAACAAAGCAAAAGCAGCGGTTGGGTAGGCCCTAAAAACGGCTTAAATCAAGACAGTGAAGATACCTTAAGCAGCCCTAAGTTAATAGCGATTTATGGGGTTGGGAAGCAGCTTTGGGCCGAGGTCAAAGTCGGATCTAAAACGCTGCTCTTTAAGCACGATCAAGCTGTGCCCATTGGTTTTAAACCCGGTAACACGCCCTATCGATTGCAAAGCATTTCGAACCGTTGCGTGAGCCTAAGTGTTGAGGGAGAGCATAAAGAATATTGTCTTTCGCTTAGTTAAGACGAACGACTTTTGATGATATTGCAGGGAGCAAAAAATGCGTTATGCGCGAAGTAAAAATCGGCCCTACGATCTGCGACTTGATAGCCCTAACTTGGCGTTTGATAGTTCTGCCGCTCCAGTGTTGGCCGACTCTACAGCTTTAAACCAAATGCAGCCTGGGTTTTTGCGCACCTTAGCGGCCGAGCTAGGCACACAAGCTTTGGCGGCTAAAGTTTGTCCGGTTTTGCTATCGGATCATACGGTGGCCTTGTTTGCTGTGGCAGGCCAAGTTGGGAGTGACCAAGCCAATGCTTTGGCGTTGCTTGTGCAACAGCACGGTTATGTTTTAGCCAGACCCCAGCGTTATGTTTTGCCGCCAGCGTTGTTGTTGGCAATTGTGCGCGGGCAGATTGGGCCGCACGCCTTGTTAGGTTCGAGCGAATCGCAAGCAATTAAAACCGATTTGGCGCGAGCCTTTCAAGACATGGTTGCGTGGGGAGTCGAGCATCAAGCCAGCGATTTACATATTAATATCTTTCAAAATCGCCCAGAGTCTGAGGTGCGCTTTACGATTGGCGGACATTATTTGTGCCCTGAACGCTTTGCCCGCATTCCGACACGCACCTTAAGCGATATGTTGGCAGTCGCCTGGATGGAAATTAGCGGAGGAAATGGTGCGGTTTTTGATCCTAACATCGAACAACAAGGTAGTTTATTAAAGCAAATTGATGGGCGCTCGGTGCTTTTACGTTGGGCTTCTTTACCCGCCGACCGAGGCCCCAGTGTTTGTTTGCGCTTGCTTCCACGCACCGAGGTTTCGGCCGATTTGAGTTTGCACAACTTGGGTTATTTGCCCGACCAAGTTAAAGCGATTGAAAGTGCGGCAAAAATAAGCGGTGGTGCCATTATTTTTGCCGGTAGAGTGGGTTCGGGTAAATCGACTTCGTTAGCAGCTTTAATTGCTCGTCTACCTTCGTGGCGTAAAGTTATTACGCTTGAAGATCCGGTTGAGTATTTAATCCCCAATGCTATTCAAAACACGGTGTCGCGCCAGCTTGATGAGCCGTCGCATCGAGCTTATGCCGCCAAACTAAAAACCCTGAAGCGCTCAGGCATGCACGATGTTTTACTGGGCGAAATTCGTGATGTCGAAACCGGTCGTGCCTTTATGGATTTGGCTGGCTCAGGTGTGAGTGTTTACACGACAACTCACGCGCCTAGCGCCGTTGCGATTGCTGATCGCTTAGCTTCTGACTTTATTGCCGTTTCGCGCGACTTTTTAGCAACGCCTGGCATCTTAAAACTCTTGGTTTATCAGGTTTTGATTCCGCGTTTGTGTGGGCATTGTGCGTTACCTTTAAGCCTTTCGTCGAAAACACACGAAAGTGCTCTTCGTCATGTTTACCAAGGTGCTATCCAGAGCTTACGGATGCGTAATCCGCATGGATGCTCACAATGTCGCCAGCCACAATTGCCGCAGCAAAACGGCTTTCAAGGGCGGACAGTAGCTGCCGAGTATATTTTTCCGGATCAAATTCCGGGCTTGCTTTGGGCCATTAAACAGGGCCGTGCAAGCCATTTTTGGCGCTTGCATGCTTGCCAAAAATTTGTGCCTAGCCAAGTGCCGATGATGGGGAGCAGCGCGCTACATAGTGCTTTATATAAATCGTTAAAAGGTTTAATTGATCCGCACGATATTGAACGCAGCTTTAAGCCTTTCGAGGTTCTTAAAAAACAGCTTCAATCAGGGCAGCCGCGTTTGGCAGCTCGTGGTTTTGCGCGTAGACGCTTACCTTAGCGAGCAATCTAAATGCGTATTCGTGATACTTCCTTGACTGTTTGGCGCGAGCAAATCGTTTATCACTACGATTGCTTCGTTTTTAGGCGTAAGCGTTCTGAATATTATCGTTATCTTGCTTACATGCTGGACAGCCAGCAAGGCAAAGAGACTCTAGTAACCATTTTTGCCAGAGACGCTCGACGCTACGGACAGGCAACCGTTCGAGGGCGTTTGTCGTTGGCTTGGGCCAAGCTTTATCCGGTCGTAGGCGGCGATTTAGCGCTTATGTGGCAAGACTGTTTCCCAGCATCCGATTTAGCCGTTTTACGCTCTGCCCAAGCGGCTGGCAACCATGCCTTAATTCGGTGTTTCGAAGAACTGGCTGCCAACCTAGAATTACTAGCGCGTGCACGCCAAATTTTACTTAGCGCTTTGTGGTCGGCCTTTATTGCTTGTTTGATGTTGGTCGCCATCGTTATTTGTATGCCATTAGTAACGGTGCCAACACTAAGAAAAACATTCGCGAGTCTACCTACCGAGTATTACTCCATTGCAACTGTACGTCTTTTTGCATTTGCCGACTTTTTATCGGTGGTATGGCCGTGGCTGCTTGCTTGCCTGTTGCTAAGTGTTTTTTTACTAATTACGGTGCTGCCTAAAGTAGCGGGTCCAATTCGTAAGTTCTTAGAGCCTTTTTGGCTTTGGCGTTTTTACCGCACGGTCATGGCTTTGCGTTTTTTAGCGAGCTTATTAATTGCGTTAGGCCGTCCCGACCAGCAACTCATGCAGCTACGTGGGGCTTTATGGCAGCAGCGCCATTCAGTTTCTCCGTGGTTGCGTTGGCAGCTCGCGCAAATGCTTGT
>DATGSD010000196.1:0-3405 GCA_035302965.1 Burkholderiaceae bacterium
AGCTGTGGCGGCGCGCCGATTGAAATCATTCGACAGTATATCGAGCAACAGCAAACGCCACCCTAGATTCAAAGGACGGCGTTGCCGTCCGCGCTAGTCATCCTCGCCCTAAACGACGAGGCTTTCCGCGCATTTTGGTAAAGCTCGCTTGGCTGCAATAAAGGGCCGCCAGATTCGGCCACCAACTGCAGCTGAACGTCACCCACAGTAAACACAGAAATTGGAAGCGTCATCTTGTCTTATTAGCGCCATCGGCAGAAACTAGAAACGCCATGATGTGGATTATTGGCGCCCCCGGCAGGAATCGAACCTGCAATTTTCCCTTAGGAGGGGAAGGTTATATCCATTTAACTACAGGGGCACTACGTAGGTGTAAAGCGGCTGCGCAAAACGTCTAAAGGGCTTGAAAAGCCAAAACAAAGCTTGCTTAAATACCAAGGCTAAACCAAACCCTTGTGTTGCACACAAGTGCGTCGATACAAATACCTCAATACAAGCGAAAGTGCAGCACTAACACAAAACTGATGTCGGCCTAAACAAAGTCGGCGGGAAAAGCCAACTAAAGGGCACTAAGTTTACCAGCCTGTGCCTAGCTACGCAGCCAGCGACGCGAATTTCGTCGATAAAAACGAGCTACCCTAAAGGCGCAAAAGCTTTGCTTTTTGCAGCAACAAATCCAGCCACCCGTCAGACAACCGAAAAAACTCAGAATGAGCGCAAAATCAACAAAGAATTTGCAAAATTACAACATTTAAGGGTTAATACTGCTTTGCCGGATACGTTCGCTAATTTACTCAGCTTAGCCTGAAGACGGCTTAGACTTAAAAATACGTTGTCTTAAGCACAGTTAACAATTCTTTTTTAAAATTAACAAGCCCCCTTTCCTCCTCAAAATGACTAGGCATTTACAATGAGCCACCCTCCTGTATTAGCTCAAATAGACGGCTATTTAGCCTCCGAAGAAAGCCTTGAAAGCCTTGCCCAGCAACTAGCGGGGTGCGTCAGGCAAGCCAGCGGCAGCACGGCGTCAAACGCGGTGCGCTTTCGCATTCACTTAGTGGGCGACCTGGGCACAGGAAAAACCAGTTTTGCTCGGGCCTTTTTACGCGCCTGTGGCGTTACAGGCCGCATCAAGAGCCCAAGCTATGCCCTGCTTGAGAGCTATAATGTTTCTAGCTTATACTTCTATCACTTTGATTTTTATAGGTTTACCGACCCATCTGAATGGTTAGATGCCGGCTTTCGTGATATTTTTCAAGAAGATGCCGTCATTTTGGTCGAGTGGCCCGACAAGGCGGGTTCTTTATTACCGCCGCCCGACATCGAAATCCGGCTGCATTATGCGTTGCCCGGACGCCAGGCACAGCTGATCGCCTATAGCAACAAAGGAAAACTATGGCTGACTTCGATAACGCTTCCACCAGCAGACGCTCCAACACACAGCTAAATCGCCGCAAACTATTAGCAGCTGCCACCACCCTGCTGGTTCTGCCGGTCGTGCCACGTCTTGCACGTGCCAGCACTATTTTGGCCGTGCGTACCTGGCCAGCCGACGAATACACGCGCCTAACGCTAGAGCTTGATAGCGAGTTAAAAGCCGAGCATTTCACGCTCGATGGCCCCGACCGGCTTGTGGTCGATATCGATGGCTTAACCATGAGCCAAAAAATCGACGAACTCATTCGAAAAATCAAACCCAACGACCCTTACATCGAAGCCATCCGGGTGGCCCAAAACCGACCCAACGTTTTGCGTTTGGTGCTCGATTTAAAACAAGCCATTGCGCCCCAGGTTTTTACCTTAAAACCCGTGGCCGACTACCAATACCGTCTGGTCATCGACTTATATCCAAAAGTTGCCCAAGACCCACTGATGGCCTTGGCGCAAAGCTTTGATAACAACGACGACCCACTCGCCGACGTTTTAGAAAGCTTGGCGCAAAACCAAGCCGACCCCGCACCTATCCCGTCAATGAAGGGTCAACAATTGCCGCCACCACGCCCACAACCATCGCGTGACACGCCGCCAATTGCCACCGCGCCTCCAAGCGCCTCGCAACCTTTGTTAATTGCGCTTGACCCGGGCCACGGCGGCGAAGACCCTGGCGCCATCGGCCCCGGCGGCACCCGCGAAAAAGACGTGGTCTTAGCAATTGCCCATAGGCTTAAAAAATTAATTGATGCGCAACCCAATATGCGCGCCTACCTTACACGCGATAAAGACTTTTTCGTGCCCCTAGGTGTGCGGGTACAAAAAGCGCGCCGCGTTAAGGCCGATTTATTCGTGTCCATTCATGCCGACGCTTTTACGCGACCAAGCGCCCGGGGCTCGTCGGTTTATGCGCTTTCTAGAAACGGCGCTACCAGTTCGGCAGCACGCTGGTTAGCGCAAAAAGAAAACGACGCCGACTTAATAGGTGGTATTAGCCTCGCCGCACATAACCGGCAAATTCAGCAAGTCTTGCTCGATTTATCAACCTCGGCGCAAATTAACGACTCGATTAAAGTAGGCACCAATGTTTTGGGCGAAATTGGCAAAATTAACCGACTGCATAAACGCCGTGTCGAGCGCGCCGGCTTTGCGGTATTAAAAGCACCCGATATTCCGTCGATTTTGGTCGAAACCGCTTTTATTAGTAACCCCGAAGAAGAGCGCTTATTACGTAGCCCCGGCCATCAAGAAAAAATTGCCCATGCCATGCTACGCGGCATTCGGGCCTATTTTGACAGCAGCCCCGGTTTGGCACGCCGCACCTAATAAGCCTTGGTAACAGGTGGTTAACCAAACACCCTTGCCGCGCGGCCTCACCCAGTGTTTTTGTTGCGCCGTAACAAGCGCCAAAGCCCCCCTAACAACACGGGGACAGCAGCCGCGCTAACACCAATTAGGGCAATGGTATTTAAATGGGCTTTAATAATGGGTACATTGCCAAAAAAGTACCCCAAGGTAATTAAACCCACTACCCAAATAAGCGCGCCTAAGACGTTATAAAACTGAAAACGCCAAACCGTCATGGCGCCAACCCCGGCCACAAACGGTGCAAAGGTGCGAAAAATGGGTAAAAACCGTGAAAGCACCAAGGTAATGCCCCCATAACGTTCGTAAAAGGCATGGGTTTTTATTAAGGCTTTTTGATCTAAAAAACGCGACTGGCTGCTAAACACCCTTGGCCCAATAAACCGACCAATATGGTAGTTAACCGTATTGCCTAATACAGCAGCAATAACCAACAAAACTGCCAATAACACGGCATCAAGCGCACCGCTTGCTCCTAAAGCCCCGGCAATAAATAGTAAGGAATCGCCCGGCAAAAACGGTAAAACCACCAAACCTGTTTCGCCAAAAACGATTAAAAATAAAACGAGATATATCCACTCGCCGTACTGAGCCACCCACTGGCCCAAG
>DATGSD010000197.1:0-2096 GCA_035302965.1 Burkholderiaceae bacterium
GCCGAGCAAAACTTGCTGGCCTTTGGTAACGTCGATAGCTGGCTGCTTTGGCAATTAAGCGGCGGTCGCATCCATGCTTGCGATTACAGTAATGCGGCACGCACCTCGTTATTTAACATTCGCACAGGTGTTTGGGATGACTAGCTACTAGAAATTTTTGATATCCCGCCTTCGGTTTTGCCACAAGTTCGGCCATCTAGCGCTTTTTACGGAAAAACCGACAAAGCCCATTTTGGCGCCGAGCTTGCTATTTGTGGCGTGGCTGGCGACCAACAGAGCGCCCTCTTTGGCCAAGCTTGCACGCAGGCCGGGATGGCAAAAAATACCTATGGCACAGGCTGTTTTGCTTTATTAAATACGGGCTCACACTTACAGTTATCTAGCCACGGCTTGTTATCAACGCCTACCGCAAGCATCGGTACAACCCAGCATTACGCGCTCGAAGGCAGTGTTTTTGTTGGAGGCTCGGTGGTGCAATGGCTGCGCGACGGTTTAAAGGCGATCCACGATAGTACGCAAGTTGAAGCCTTAGCTGCCAGTGTTGACAGCTCTGATGGGGTTGTTTTTGTACCAGCGTTTACTGGTCTTGGCGCACCGTACTGGCAAGAAAATGCAAGCGGTACTTTAACAGGCCTAAGTCATAGCACAACCATCGCCCATGTGGCACGCGCCGCGCTCGAAAGCATCGCTTTTCAAAGCGCCGCCCTGCTTCAAGCTATGGATAAAGATGCCCAGGCGGCAGGCAGCCAGCCTTTAAACCAGTTGCGCGTCGATGGCGGAGCCAGCGCCAACAACCTATTAATGCAGTTTCAGGCCGACTTGTTAGGCATCCCGGTATTGCGCCCAAAAATTATAGAAACCACGGCACTTGGCGCCGCCTTTCTAGCGGGTTTGGCTAGCGGTATTTATACCGATACCCACCAATTAGCCGAATTATGGACATTAGACCGAATATTCGAGCCACGCATCACACGTGAGGCTGCACAACAATTAATGGAAAAATGGGAATCTGCGGTGAAGCGGGCTTGCTTAGTAGCGTAAACTCTAGGGCTCAACGGCTTGCCGTCAACCTATCTATTAAAGCCTAACCATGTGGCAACGAATTTTACTCCCGGTCGGGGTCTTCCTGGCTATTTTAATCGCTCTAAGCTATGGCGAAGCGGCCGCGCAATTTGCTGTTGCCTGGCTCTCGTTCTTGTTCGAGTTTGTCCGTCAGCATTTTGGCAGCCTATACACCGTTTTAGGTAGGTATATCAGCACAAATACCGGCAAAATATTACTCGCCGCATTATTAACTATCCCCCTAAGTTACTGGCTTTTGAAAAGCCAAAAAGATGTCGAAGGCCGCATGGCTAATCGACGCAAAGTTGCCATAGTGCTGGCTCTATTTTTAGGCTGGCTTGGTGCACATCGGTTTTATTTAGGCCAAGTTGCTTGGGGCATTGTTTACCTAATTATTTATCTTATTTTTGCCCCACTAGCCGTGGTACTCGGCGTAATCGATGCGGCGCGCTATTTGTTTGCGGTCGATAATAACTTTCCGGCTTCTTAAAGCAAACCGTTTGGACGGTATATTGGCTGGCTTACCTAGCTAAAAATAAGCGAAGCGGTTTATTGGGGTGGCATAACCACTCGTTCAAATAAACCGCTTATTCTAAGCTCCGTCAAGCTGTTTACGTAGCTGCAGCTGGCTCTTCTATATCAGCCACCATGGTGGCGCGCTCAAGTAATTCGCTAAACGAATCTTTCACATTACCAATTCCGAGCTTGCTAATTAAACCCATGCGCTTAAGCTTGTAGCGCACTGCCGGACGCGCGCCAGAAATCATCACGTGCACACCGCGACGTTGTAAATCGTCTATGGCCGTTTCAAGACTTTGCAAGCCTGTGCTATCGATAAACGGTACTAGGTGCATACGAATAATTAACACTTTGGGGTCAGTATGCGTACTTGCCAGCGCCTGCTCAAACGATTCCATAGCGCCATAGAACAAAGGCCCTTCGATGTTGTAAATCATTACACCCTCTGGGATATGCAAAATGCCTTCATGGGCAAATTCTTTTTGCACGGTTTCAAGCGGTTGCTTGCTAGTAAC
>DATGSD010000198.1:0-4934 GCA_035302965.1 Burkholderiaceae bacterium
ACGGGCGATTATGTCGAAGACAGTGTCAAGCCGGTATTTGAGGCCGGTTTAGCTGATATTGTTGATGCCCATCACGTTATCGATCAGCATATTCGTCTAGTACCCAGCCATGGCCATACGCCAGGCCATGTTTGTGTCGAAATTGCCAGCCAAGGGCAGTCGGCCGTTATTATTGGCGATTTACTGCATCACCCCTTGCAATGTCGCTTCCCGCACTGGAGTACGCGCTTTTGTTTCGATGCCGATCAGTCGCGGCAAACGCGTTTACGCCTAATGCAGCAATACGCTCACGACCAAACCTTGGTTTTCCCGGCGCATTTTCCGGCTCCAACGGCAGGGCGTCTGCAGTCGGTTAACGCGCAAGACGCTTATTTTGATTATCTGTTTGTGTCGCCTGATCACGTTATTACAGACGCCTAAACAGCAAACTAACGCGTTATGTTAGCGGAGCGCTTTTGCTGCCAACGTGTTTTGCACACTGCAACGTTTTTGTTAGTCGAAAGGGTCGTTGCCTAACAATAGCCAAGTAGTTCAAGTATCTAGCTTGTTCTTTGAGTGCAGTATTAATTTTTCGCTGAGCGCGCGGGCGGCAGGCACCACTTTAGTAACACTCAAAGGCCGTTTTCGGCCGTTACAAACGCTGCTGTTAGCGGTTGACTTACCCACGCGGATGGTGTTTGGCGTGCAAGGTTTTTAAGCGCTCGCGCGCCACGTGGGTATAAATTTGCGTGGTCGAGATGTCGGCGTGGCCAAGCAACATTTGTACTACCCGCAGGTCGGCTCCGTGGTTAAGCAAATGGGTTGCAAAGGCGTGACGTAAAACATGAGGCGAGAGCGGAATCGAAATCCCGGCTTGTTCGGCGTATTTTTTAACAATTAACCAAAACGCCTGGCGTGTCATAGCGGCGGCGCGAATAGTAACAAATAAGGCCTCTGAGCGACGAGCGCCCAACAGGGCAGGACGGGCTTGTTGGGCGTATTCGTTAATCCAATAGGCCGCTTCTTCGCCCAGCGGCACCAGGCGTTGTTTGCCGCCCTTGCCGCTACTAACCTGCAAAACCCCGCCATCTAAATTGAGGTCTAGTAATTGTAAATTGACTAGCTCGGAAACCCGCAAGCCTGTTGCGTATAGGGTTTCAAGCATGGCGCGATCACGTAAACCTAGTTCGGTATCGGTGTCGGGTGCTTTTAACAAACGCTCAACTTGGGCCTCGCTTAGGGTGTGCGGAAAGCGAGCAGCTTGTTTAACCGCTTGTAGGTTTAAGCAGGGGTCGGCTTTGACAACGCCCTGTCGTAAAGCCCACCGGTAATACCGTTTTAATGCCGCTAAGCGGCGGTTTACCGTGGCGCTTTTTGAGCGTTTGTAATCGTAAGCAAACCATTCTTGAAGTTCGGTTTCTGTGGCGTCATTAATGCTTTTTTTATGCTCGTTTTTAAGCCAGTTCATAAAAGCGGTTAGGTCGCGTCGGTAGGCGGCGACGGTGTTTTCCGATAAACCGTCTTCTAACCAAAGCGATTCGAGAAACGGGGCAAGAGCTTGTGCAGACATGACCTTACGTCAAAAAGTGGCCGAATATTTTTGTGAAATTATCAGTTTTTGCCAACTTGCATTTATTTATTACAGTAGCAAGAAAGTATCTCTATGCTACAACAACAAAACCCCCACTTTTGCTAAACAACTGGACTGCGTCATGTTTGAGCCTATGTCGTTGCAAGGCTTAGCCGAATTAGACAGCGAGCGAACCCTGGTATTAACCGTCAATAACCGCTATGCAAGGCGTATTCTTGGCGCTTTATCGGCACAGTTAGGCCACCAGCGTGGCGTTATTGCCATTCCCGATATTATGCCGCTCAGCGCGTGGTTGCGGCAGGTGGCCGACGATATGGCATTCGACCCCCAGGCGCCCTTGGCCGCTCATTTGCTCGATGCCTTGGCGGCTCGCGCCGTGTGGCAACAAGCCATAGAGGCCGTAGAAACCGAGACGGTTTTACTTGATGTGGCTCAGGCCGCACGTTTGGCGCAAGAGGCCGACCAATTGCTCTCCGATTGGGAACTGACCATCGACCCAAGCGAAGCCAGCGACGATTACCTACGCTTTGAGGTGTGGCGCCAGGCGTATGAAGAGCGTTTAATTAAGCTTGATGCACAAGATGCCAATCGTTTAAGCGACGACGTTTGCCAATGGTTTGCTCAAACCGATATGCCGCTGGCCTTCGACAATTTAGTGGTGGCGGGTTTTAACGAAATTGCACCTCGTTTGTTGCGTTTATTTGAAGAATTTCGCAGCCAAGGGATAGTGCTTTATCAGCTTGAGATGCCAAGCCAAACCGCCGAGCGCGTGCACCGCATTAGCGTGCCTGAGCCCGATGCCGAATGGCGTTTAGCCGCACAATGGGCGGCGCAAAAAATTGCAGCAAACCCGCAAGGCCGTTATGCCATTATCGCGCCACAACTTGAAAGCGACGTCGCTTTTGTGCACCGCGTTCTAGAAACCGAATTAGCTGTTGATACACAACAAACCGCGCAGCAACTGTATAACGTTGCCGTCGCGCGCCCTTTGGCCGAATGGCCGGTTGTGCGGGCAGGCCTAGCTTGGTTGCAGCTAGCGGTCGAGCTACTAAACCAACAAAAATGTCGTCCTGAAACTGCCGGCCAAGCCTTATTGGCCGGGCATTGTGTGGCCGACGCCGCTGAAGCCGCGGCCCGTGCGTCCTTAGACGCCCATTGGCGCCACCAACAGTTTGTGCATTTAGATGGGCCCCAGTTGCAACAGTTCTTTAGCGATGCTGTACCTCAGCTGCATGGGGCTTGGCAAAACGCCTTCCGTTTTTTACGCTCGCAGGCTGGCGCACAAAGCCTCAATGCGTGGGCGGCGTGTTTTCAGGGGTTTTTACAGCAGCTGGGCTTTCCCGGTGAAACTGCTATTGACAGCGCTCGTTACCAAACCTTAGAAGCGTTCGACCAATTATTTTTGCGCTTCGAGCAACAAGCGCCGGTTTTCGGTGAAACTACCATGGGGCAGGCCTTGTTGTGGTTAAAGCAGCTAGCTTTGCAAACTTTGTTTCAACCCCAGGCCGCTGCCAGTGCGCGGCTTGATGTTCAGGGTTTTCTAGAGGCCGAAGGCGGGCGGTGGGATGCAGTTTGGGTATTGGGTTTAAGCGATTCGGTATTGCCGGCTACGGTTAAGCCCAACCCGTTTATTCCCTTAAGTGCCCAGCGCCGCGCAAACACTCCGCGCTCTACGCCCGAGCGCGAATTGCAGTGGGCGCAAGCTTTATTTCAAGCTTTGCTAGAAACGGCTCCCGAGGTGTATTTAAGTCATGCCGAGCGCGACGGTGAAGAGCTGCTTTACCCCAGCCCATTAATTAGCCATTACCCGTTAACGCCGCTAATTGCTGAAGCCGAGCGCAGCTTACCTTCCGCGTTGGCCCGTGTGTTTGACGACCAGCCCAGCATCGAGGTTTTTGTCGACGATAGGGGGCCGGCCATCAGTGATGCTCATCGCACTCGGGGCGGCAGTGGTGTTATCGACACGCAAGCGCGCAACCCATTGTGGGCTTTTGTAAAGTTTCGTCTACGTGCAGTAGCGCTGCCAAGTTATGCCGACTTATTTGCCGACAACGCCCGCGGCCTGTTTTTACACGATTGTCTCGAACATCTTTTTAAGCACTTTGCTAACCAGGCCGACTTGCAAGACGTGCTTGAGCAGCCTGAGCATTTAATGCGTTTGCTTGACAGCGCGATTGAAGCGGCAGCAAACGACCATTTACGGAGTTATAGCGAAGTTTTACAGCGCTTAGAGGTTGAGCGGGCGCAGCGTTTAATTCCTGAATGGCTAGCCCTAGAAGCCCAACGACCGCCGTTCCGTGTTTTTGCCTTAGAGCACAGCCTGTCTTGGGCGTATAAAGCCCTCGATTTGCGTCTGCGAGTTGATCGCATCGACCAACTAAGCGACGGTGATTTAGCGGTAATCGATTACAAAACCGGTGCCGGTCGACCCAGCCTGAAGCGCGATTGGATGCGCCCCCGACCCATTAACTTACAGCTGCCGCTTTACGCAGTTGCGCTAGCTGAAACGCAGCCCGAGCATGTCGTTGCCGCCCTGGTTTTTGCGCATGTGCATTTCCGTAATTTAAATGTTTTTGGCCTAGCAGCCGACGACCATGTTTTTGGTGGCTTAAATCGTCCCTCTGAGTGGGCCGAGTTTTTAGGTGACTGGCCAAGTTGGCTCAGCCATTGGCAAACGGTTGTGCACGGTTTGGCCGACGAATTTATCGACGGCCAAGCGTCTAACCAAATTCTTGACGAAAACGACCTTGCCTATTGCGACGTGCTGCCTTTTTTGCGTTTGGGCGATCAAACCCTTTCTAGCAACTTTTTCTCCAACGACCAGAGCCAGCCATGACTGCCGCCCAGCCTTCAGATGCCGCTCAGCGACAAGCGGCTATTGATCCTAGCGATTCGTTTATTGTTCAAGCACCGGCCGGATCGGGTAAAACCGAGCTGTTAACCGATCGTTTGTTGGCCTTGTTAGCGTTGGTGAATCGGCCCGAAGAAATCGTGGCCATTACGTTCACACGCAAAGCGGCCGCCGAAATGCAAGCCCGCGTGTTAGCCAAGCTGCAATCGGCCCAAGGGCCCGAACCGAGCCAGCCGCATTTGCGCCAAAGCTGGCACTTAGCTCGGCAAGCCTTGGCGCGTGATGCCGAACTTGGATGGAATTTATTAAAGTATCCAGCCCGTTTAAGCATCCGAACCATTGATGCCTTTTGTGCGGCCTTGGTACGCACCATGCCCTGGTCTAGCACCTTGGGTGGCGTGCCGGCCATCACCGACGATGCACGTGCTTTGTACGAAGAAGCGGCAATAGAGACTCTCTCGTTAATTGACGAGATGCCCGCGGTTGCTAATTTTGTTGAGCATTTAGATGTCG
>DATGSD010000199.1:0-14373 GCA_035302965.1 Burkholderiaceae bacterium
CTGAACTCGGGTTCGGCGCGGCCAAAGTGCCCGTAGGCCGCCGTTTTGGTGTAAATAGGACGTAACAAGTCGAGCATATTAATAATGCCACGCGGACGTAAATCGAAGTGTTCACGTACCAGCAAAGCGATTTGGTCGTCGGGGATGATGCCGGTGTTTTCGGTATTTACCGTGATGTTAACTGGCTCAGCAACCCCAATGGCATAGCTAATTTGTACCAAGCATTTACTAGCCAAGCCGGCCGCAACAATGTTTTTTGCTACATAACGAGCGGCATAAGCAGCCGAACGATCGACCTTAGAAGGATCTTTACCCGAGAATGCGCCACCGCCATGTGGACAGCTGCCCCCGTAGGTATCGACAATAATTTTTCGGCCGGTTAAACCGCAATCGCCTTGAGGGCCACCGATAATAAATTGGCCGGTGGGGTTAACCATATAACGGGTTTTGTCGCTTAATAGGCCCTCAGGAAAACTAGGCTTGATGATTTCTTCGATGACGGCTTCGTGAATGTCGGACTGACTGACATCGGGCGCATGTTGCGTCGATAAAACAACGGCATCGACCTCGGTAGGCTTGCCATCGACATAGCGAAACGTTACCTGCGATTTGGCATCGGGTCTAAGCCAGGGCAAACGGCCATCTTTACGTAATTCGGATTGGCGCTGCACTAAACGGTGGGCATACCAAATAGGAGCTGGCATAAGGTCGGGGGTTTCGTTGCAAGCGTAGCCAAACATTAGGCCTTGATCGCCAGCACCTTGATCCATATTGTTTTCAGGGCTGCGATCGACACCCTGAGCGATATCGGGCGACTGCTTGTCGTAAGCGACCAGTACCGCACACCCTTTGTAATCGATTCCGAACTCGGTGTTGTCGTAGCCAATTCGTTGTAAAGTGTCGCGAGCGACCTGGATATAATCGACGTTGGCCGTTGTGGTAATTTCGCCGGCTAACATAACTAAGCCGGTATTACATAAAGTTTCGGCAGCAACCCGTGCATAGGGGTCACTCGTTAAAATGGCGTCGAGGATGGCATCAGAAATTTGGTCGGCAACTTTGTCGGGATGACCTTCAGAGACCGATTCGGAAGTAAAGAGGTAATCTGGGTTTGACACAGCGGTTCGTCCTTTTGCCACGAGAGGCTGTTTGGTTAAAAAAACGCGTAGCACCCCGTTTTGGCTTAGCGAGCAAACCTGGCGCGACGCTTTAGCGATTTTTAGAAAGAGCACTAGGCCTTTCTGCGCTTCGCAAGTTGTCGTTTAACTCAGCGATAATACCTATTTTAGGCGAAAATGCACTAGCAAGCGCACGGCCATAGGCAAATCGGCTCTAATAAAACTCTTTCACCTTTAGGGCATAGACAAAAAGGTTTAGCGTTTATGTTGTACCTCATTAAAGCAATGGCCTGGCTACCGTTGTCGGTTTTACATGCCTTTGGTCGTTGTGTGGGCCTTATTATTTATGCCCTACCCGGACGCTACCGCAAACGCTTACAAGCCAATGCCCGCCAAGCTGGTTATCAAAACCCAGCGTTTTTTCGGCAAGCTGCAGCACAAACCGGCGCCATGATTGCCGAACTACCCCGCGTTTGGTTTCGCCACCAACAAAGCCTTAAACAAACCACCGTTGTTAATGCCGCCTTACTCGAAGAAACCGTAGCCGAAAGCCGCGGTGTTCTGTATTTAACCCCGCATCTGGGCTGCTTCGAAATAACCGCCCGTTATTTAACGCGTTTCGGCCCAATTACCGTTATGTACCGCCCCCCTAAACAAGCCGCATTAGAACCTGTTATGCAAGCGGCCCGTAATACCTCTGGGGTAGAAGCCGTGCCCGCCACCATGAGAGGTGTGCGAGAATTTGTACGCGCATTGCGACGCGGCCAAGCCGTTGGTATGCTGCCCGACCAAGCGCCAGGCCTAGGCGACGGGGTTTGGGCGCCTTTTTTTGGGCGGCCAGCCTATACGATGACCTTAGCAGGCAAGCTTGCCGTACAAACCCAAGTGCCCGTTATCTTAATTGCCGGCGAACGGCTGGCTCGTGGCAAGGGCTGGCGAATTCATTGCCAACGGCTACCCGAACCGCTACCAAACAACCCTAGCGAACTGGCCCGCTTAATTAACCAACAAATGGAACACCTGATACGCCAGTTTCCCGAACAATATCTCTGGAGCTATAACCGGTATAAAGTGCCAAGTGGTGCGTCTCAACCGCCCTCTAACCAGTCGCTTACGTAGGCGGCTACAACTACGCCCCATAATGCTTTAAAGAAAAACTTGGGTTTTGGCGGCTCGCCGGCTAATACCATCCGATTTATGTCACAACTAAAAAAACGCTTATTAACCCGCCTTTTTTCGTATTTTGGGCACTGCTCTGATGCGACTCGGCTACGCTGGGGGCGCTGCTTAGGCAGGTTGGCTCCCCTATTATTGCGTCCACGCACCCATGTTGTTCGCACCAACTTAAAGCTGTGTTTTCCGCAATTAAGTGACAGCGAACGCGAACTGCTGCTTAAACGCCACTTTCACTTACTAGCCCAGTCGGTGATCGACCGCGGTTTACTATGGTTTGCCCCGGCCGAGCGGGTATTACAGCGCATATCCATCGATGGGCTTGAACACATCCAGACCTTACTTGATGCCAAACAGCCCATTATTTTATTGGCGCCACACTTTATCGGCCTCGATGCTGCCGCCACGCGCCTTACGCTGTTTTTAAAAGAATCAGCCACACTTTACACACCACAAAACGACCCCGACGTTGATGCCCTCGTTAAAAACGGACGAGGGCGCTTTAACACCGTGCATTTAATTAGCCGCCGCGAAGGGATTCGAGGGCTAATACGCCATTTGCGCCAAGGTATTCCGGTTTACTACTTACCCGATATGGATTTCGGCCGCAAAGGTTCGGTGTTTTTACCCTTTTTTGGCGTGCCCGCCGCCACCTTGCTAACAACCGCACAAATTGCCCAAAGCCGCAAAGCAGCTGTCGTACCCATTTTTAGCCAGTTAAACGAAAAAACTGGTCATTACCACGTAAGCGTTCAAGCGCCACTTGAGCATTTTCCGGGCGACAACCTTGAAGACGCCACCTTAAGGATTAACCAGCTAATCGAAAAACATATCCGGCCAGATATTGCACAGTATTATTGGGTGCACCGACGCTTTAAAACCCGTCCGCGCGGAGAACCCAAACTCTATTAAAAGCCTAAAAAAGCTGGTATTTTGAAACAGACGGCCCATTATTCTTGCTTGATTCTTACACAACCTAAGTCATGACTACCGAACGTTATTCTGCCACCGATATTGCCCATTTTTTGCAAGATAATCCGCAATTTTTCTCGGATTATGCTGACGTTTTTGCCGACTTAAAAGTTCCACACCCTAACCACGCACGTGCGATTTCTTTGGGCGAGCGGCAAGTCATGACCTTGCGGGCCAAAGCCAAAGACCTTGATCGCGCCTTTGCTATTCTTAGCGCTCGAGCCACTGACAACGAAAAAATTAGCCGCAAACTAGCCACATGGTGTACGACCTTACTAGCCGAACCCCAAGCCGAGCAGCTGCCACAAAAAATTGTCGATGGCCTCAAACAGCAGTTTGGGCTTTCTAGCGCGCTACTACGCCTGTGGTCAAACCAAGAAAATGGCCACATCATCCCTGAAAACTTGCAAGCGACAGAGGCGATGCAAGAACTGGCTAAAAAGCTAAACAAACCGTATTGCGGCACGGCCAGCGAACACCAAGCGCAGCTATGGTTCGACACACCGCCGCAATCGCTTGGCATTATTGCCCTTAAGCCACAAGCCGACGCCGCCCCTTACGGTTTATTGCTTCTGGCATCTGACAATGCCGAACGTTTTAGCGCCGACATGGCCACCGACTTTTTAGAAATCATTGCCCGCTTAAGCCATGCCAGCTTACAGCGTTGGTTTGCCGCTACGCCAAAACAACCGCTATGACAAGGGCAGAATCTAACAATAGTTTGCCTACCCCCATGCAAAACTGGCTACGCCATTTGCATGACAGCCAGCGTTATTCGTCGCATACCCTAGATGCCTATCAGCGCGATTTAAAACATTTGGCGCGCATACACGAAGGGGTGCCATTAGAAACGCTCACTGAAAACCACATCCGCACCGCCCTAACCACCCTGCACCGCGAACAATTACAAGCACGCAGTCTGGCTAGGGCATTAGCCGCTTGGCGCGGTTTTTTTCAATGGTGGGGGCCGCAAGCTAATTTAAGCCATAACCCAGCTGCGGCCATACGCGCGCCTAAAGCACCACAAAACCTGCCCAAAGCACTAAGTGTTGAGCAAGCCCAACAACTGCTCGATCGGCCCGGTTTACCACCGGCACAAACCGCCGTAGAGTTTCGTGATCAAGCCATGTTCGAAGTGCTTTATTCAAGCGGTTTGCGGCTTAGCGAGCTCATTGGGCTTGATACCCACTACATCAAACAAGCCAACCACACTTCTAGCGGTTGGCTAGAACTAGACGAAGCTCAGTTAACGGTTTACGGTAAAGGCCGAAAAACGCGGGTGGTGCCGTTAGGTCGTTTGGCACAAGAAGCGGTTAAACAGTGGTTAAAGCACCGCCCGGCATTTGCTCAACACCATTTGAACGATGCTGACGCCCAGGCGGCTTTGTTTTTAGGTGTTAGAGGTAAGCGGATATCAGCACGGGTTGTGCAAAAACAATTACAAGAACTGTCTGTTAAAGCCAACTTACCTGTACACGTGCATCCGCATAGCTTACGCCACAGTTTTGCCAGCCATTTATTGCAATCGGCCCACGATTTGCGTGCCGTGCAAGAACTTCTTGGCCATGCAAATATTTCAACCACGCAAATTTACACCCGCCTCGATTACCAGCACTTAGCTAGTGTGTACGACCAAGCACACCCGCGTGCCCGCCGCCAAAAAGGCTAGAACGCCTTTTAAATTTAGCCACCACCGTTGCGCTAGCTTTAGGCGTTAACTGCACATTTTTCAGCTAAGTAAAAACTCAGGGTTACCACGACGCAAACATAAACTGGCCATAAAGCTGGCACTTAAAAAACAAACCACTAAAGCGCTTCAACAGATAAGTCGGGCACAACGTCTGCCGGGTTAAAACCGTAAATAATTTGGCCAGCATTCCAGCTCATCATCCCTAAATAAGTACCACCGGGCTCGTCGGCATTACCCAGGGCGTCTGAATACAAGACGCCACCAACCTTAGCCCCGGTTTCGCGGGCAATTTGTTCGACTAAACGCGGGTTGGTGGAGCGCTCAGAAAACACAACAGCACCCGGGTGCTGCTTAATCTCTTCAACTAACGCGGCCAGTTCGCCAGCGGAGGGCTCGGCTTCGCTCGATAAACCCATTAAGGCCATAAAGCGTAGGCCGTATTCTTGACCGAAATAGCCAAAAGCATCGTGAGCCGTGATAATTAAACGTTTCTCAGGTGAAATACTGGCCAATTTAGCCCATATGCCTTGGTCTAAACGCTCCATTTGCTCGATGTACTTGGCCGCACGATCGCGATATTCGCGCGCATGGCGTGGGTCAATTCGACTTAACGCATCACGAACGTTTTTTGCATAAACAATGCCATTTTTAAGACTTTGCCAAGCATGAGGATCGATGTCGCTCACCTCGAGAGGCTGGTCTTGATTATTCTCGGCCTCGTTCAAAGGCTGGCTTGTTTGGTTTTCGCGCTGCGCTTGTGGGGTTAATAACCTAGGCGTAATGCCTTGCGTAAGCGTGACGAGTTCGCCTTTATAGGAAGCCGATTCAACAACACGATTCAACCACGTTTCAAAATTTAAGCCATTAGCAAAAACAATGTCGGCCGTGCTAATAGCCTGAACATCTCGAGGAGTGGGTTCGTAGGTATGCATATCGCCGTCGGGGCCAAGTAGCACCACTAAGTCGACGCGATTGCCGCCAATTACTTTCACCATGTCGCCAATAATTGAAAACGTGGCAACCACTTTTAAAGGCGAACTGGTCTCTTGCCCACGCAATGAACGCAAGGGCACAAATAAACAAACCAACAACAAGAACACTAATAAAACCCGCACAACCGCAGTGTGGCGAGATAAACCAAACATGAAGAATTCCTTGAAACAGCCTGCACGCATTGGAGTTATAACAAATTCTTACTTAGAACCCTCTAAATGTAAACAAAAATTTTTACCCCTAACGATCCTAAACATTCTTAACTATTCAAATGCTTAAGCGTTCCTTAAAAGGACGACAAAATTCGTGCTAAATGACGACGACGGGCGCGCGCCTGCTGAATGACGCGAATTAGCCCCCCTTGCGGCCCCACAGCCACCGAGAGTAAATAGATAACCCCCGCAGCCAAAATAATTGCTGGTGAAGCCGGCACACTCAACCAAAACGACAACACCAAACCGACATAACAGGCTATCGCCCCTAAAACAGCGGCTAACACCATCTGACGGCCAACAGTGCGCATCCAAAAGCCAGCAGCCGTTGCGGGCAGCATCATAATGCCCACGACCATTAAGGTGCCTAGCACCTGAAAACCGGCAACCAAAGTTAAGACCAACAACACCAAAAAAACCATGTGGCTAAATAAGCCAGGGCCACGCACGGCTCGTAAAAAGCCCGGGTCGAGGCATTCGAGAATTAAGGGTCGATAAATAAGCGCTAAGCACAGCAAACTAAAACTAGACGTAATTAACACCAGCAATATAGCGGCATCATCTAGCCCCAGCACTGTGCCAAACAACACATGGATTAAATCCATGTTGGAACCGCGCAACGACACCAATAACACCCCAAGCCCAAGAGAAATTAAATAAAATGCCGCAAAGCTAGCATCTTCGCGCAGCGGTGTGGTGCGCGCTACTGCGCCAGCCAACAAGGCCACCACGAGGCCGGTAATAACGCCCCCAATAGTCATTGCACCAAGCGATAGGCCTGCTGTTAAAAAACCCACCGCGACGCCGGGCAAAATAGCGTGCGCCATCGCGTCGCCCATTAAGCTAAGCCGGCGTAAAACAAGCAATACACCCACCGGCCCGGCGGCAAAAGCCAAAGCAAACGAGCCCGCCAACGCTCGACGCATAAAGCCATAATCGGCAAAAGGCCCAAATAGATAGTCGTACAGAGCGATCACAAATAGTCTCCGGCGCACAAATGCTGGGCCATGTGCAGGTTTTCAGGTGTTAAAACCGACTCGGTCTCGCCCCAGGCAACAACCTGGCCGCCCAGTAATAAGGTTTGCGGGAAGTGTTGGCGAACCGTTTCGAAATCGTGCAACACCGCTATAACGGTTTTTCCAGCTTGGTGCCACAGCTGCAAAATACCTAATAAATCTTGAATCGTGGCCGCATCAACGGCCGAAAATGGCTCGTCGAGCACAAAGACGTCGGCTTCTTGCATAAGCAAACGCGCAAACAAAGCACGCTGCAATTGTCCACCCGAAAGCGTGCCAATAATACGCGGGCCAAAATCGGCCAAGCCAACGGCTTTAAGAGCCTTACGGATGCGCTGGTGTTCGCGCAGTGGAAACTGCCGCCAAGCCCCTACGCGGTGCCAAGCGCCCATGGCAACCAAATCGTAAACACTAATTGGAAAACTACGATCGAGTTCGGTGGCTTGTGGCAGATAAGCAATATCGGATGCTTGCCGGTTTGGTAGTAAAATTTTGCCGCGCATCGGGCTGATAACACCCATAATGCCTTTAACCAAGGTAGATTTGCCCGCACCATTTGGCCCCACAATAGCGGTTAACGAACCACTATTAAACTGGCCGGTAATGTCGCGCAAGGCAATGCGATCACGCCACCCTAGCCAAACATGTTCAAGGGTAATAGCGGCGGCTTTGGGGTTATTTGTATAGTTGGCTACATTTTGCATCGGCTACCACCAAGCCATTGCCCACCCAGCCAATAGCCAAAGCACAGCAACAGGCACCAGGGTTAGCACGAAACGATTAAGCCCAGACAGTAACAAGGCAGAACCACGAAAACGCCGCAACCGACTAAGCGGCGCAGGTTTACGCGTTAGTGCTTGACTTACCGGGTTGTTTTTTTGAGCCATAAACGCCAAAGCCGAAGGCTTAACAGCCTTTTCAAGACCCTTCCATTAAAGCGTTATGTTATAACATAACCGACGGAGGTCAGTTTATGCCTGCAAAATTAACCCTCACCCCAGCGCAAATAAAGGCTCAACTTAAAACAGCCGAGCAGCTCTGCTTACGCCGCAACAAGCGCCTAACTCCTATGCGGCGCAAAGTCTTGCAAATACTTTTACAACACGGCCGCAGTCTAAAAGCTTACGAATTGCTTGAAGAAGTCCGTAAAGACCATACTAACGCTGCACCGCCAACGGTTTACCGCGCTCTCGACTTTCTTGTCGACGAAGGTCTTATCCACCGTCTCGATGCGGTTAATGCCTGGACGGCCTGTCTCGATGCCGATGGCGAACCGCATAATGTGCTTATTGTTTGCACCGAATGCGGCGTTGTCGCCGAACTTAGCGACCCACCTCTTAGTCACCAGCTGTCGCACACAGCCAAACAAGCGGGCTTTATAATGGCCAACCCCGAAACCGAATTACGCGCCCTTTGCACACCTTGTCACCAACAAAACGACTAGCTGGCCAATAAGCCCCGACTAGCCATCACAAAATCGTTGCACTTCTAGGTGTGCTGTGCTGTAATCGCAGGTTATCTAGCCCAGTTGTATGGGGGAATTGTTCAGGTGTACGAGGCTCATTTACTAGGGTATAAAGGTAATTCTGCCTATTAAAGGGTAGTTAGTGCCAACTTACCAAGGCATTACACATGTTGGTGGTTGCCGCAACACAAGAAAGCTCAGCTAGCTAGTAAATCGCTCAGCACTAAAATAGTGGGCCTTTTCTTGCATATTGTGCTCGCTACACGCAGGCTCTACCAGGGGTTCGAATAAGGCCTTGCAACGCGTTACTTACCGCTACAGGCGGTACGTAAAACAAGGTTGCAAAGCCGAATCCACTATTAAGAAGGGTTTATCATGGTGACAAAAAAATCTGTCAGTCCAGACACTGAAAGCACACAAGTACTTACAGAAGAGCAACTGTTGGCAATGCCCGAATCCGACTACATGAACGCTGCTCAGCTCGAGTTTTTCCGCCAACGCTTGCTCGATCTCGAGCAAGAAATTCTCAACAAGGCTACTGCCACCACCGAGAATTTGCGCGAAACTCAGTTCGTTCCCGATCCCGCCGACCGTGCAACCATCGAAGAAGAACACGCTCTCGAATTACGCACCCGCGATCGCGAACGCAAATTATTAAAAAAGGTCAGACAATCGCTAGAAACCATCGATTCTGGCGAATACGGTTGGTGCGAAGAAACTGGCGAGCCCATCGGTTTAAAACGTTTACTGGCACGCCCAACAGCTAACCTATCGCTCGAAGCACAAGAACGACGCGAAATGCGCCAAAAACTTTACGGCGACTAAACCTTGCTTGTTGTTCCCCTTCCTTCATTTTGCGGGGCTGCTTGCGGCCGCGCTTACTTTGTTGCGCGGCTTGTCAAATAAACCCTTCTCGCCATCTTCGGCACCTTGAACTTTCCCCTGTCGCCCCCACCTAAGCTTTTTAACGGAAAGAATTCATGGAACAACTACACGCTACTACTATCGTTTGCGTTCGTCGCAACAACGAAGTCGCCATCGGCGGCGACGGCCAAGTCACTCTTGGCAATATCGTCTTCAAGGGCACGGCCCGCAAAATTCGGCGCCTTTATCACGACAAGGTTTTAGCCGGCTTTGCCGGTGCCACAGCCGACGCTTTCACCTTACAAGAACGCTTCGAAGGCAAACTCGAAAAACACTCGGGCAACCTTATGCGCGCCGCGGTCGAGCTTACTCGCGACTGGCGCACCGACCGCGTTTTACGCCGCCTCGAGGCCATGTTAATTGTGGCCGACGCCGAACACTCTCTCATCCTTACCGGTAACGGCGACGTGCTCGAACCCGAACACGGCCTTGCCGCCATTGGCTCTGGCGGTGCTTATGCACACTCGGCTGCACTCGCTTTGCTAAAACACTCCGAGCTTTCAGCTGCCGAAATTGTTAAGAAGTCGCTCGAAATTGCGGGCGACTTATGCATCTACACCAACCAAAATCACGTTGTCGAAACGCTTTAAGCCTTGCTTACGATATCGCTAACGTTCGTTTTTAAGTCGAAACATTCATTATGTCTGCTGCTACCATGACCCCTGCGGAGATTGTCTCCGAACTCGACAAACACATCGTAGGCCAAAACAAAGCCAAACGCTCTGTGGCTGTTGCTCTACGTAACCGTTGGCGCCGCCAACAAGTGCCCGCCCCATTACGGCACGAAATCGTCCCTAAAAACATCTTAATGATTGGGCCCACCGGCGTCGGAAAAACCGAGATTGCCCGCCGCTTAGCCAAACTTGCCCAAGCGCCTTTTATTAAAGTCGAGGCTACAAAATTTACCGAAGTGGGTTATGTGGGCCGCGACGTCGACACTATTATTCGCGATTTAGTCGAAATCTCTATTAAAGATACCCGCGAAATCGAAATGCGCCGTGTGCGCACCCAGGCCGAAGATGCTGCCGAAGACCGCATTCTCGACACCTTAATTGCACCGCCACGCGATGCCCAAGGCCAACCGGTCAGAGAAGAAACCGGCACCCGACAAACCTTCCGTAAGCGCCTGCGCGAGGGCAAGCTCGACGACACCGTCATCGAAATCGAAGTCGCACAAGCCATGCCACAAATGGAAATCATGGCCCCTCCGGGTATGGAAGAAATGACCGAACAGCTTAAAGGCATGTTCGCCGGCCTTGGCCGCGACAAAACCAAAAAGCGCAAATTAACGGTTAAAGAGGCCTTTAAACTTTTGGTCGACGAAGAAGCGGCTCGTCGTATTAACGAAGACGATTTACGCGCCACGGCGGTACAAAATGCCGAACAAAACGGCATTGTGTTTTTAGATGAAATCGACAAAATCACTACCCGGCAAGAACACTCGGGCGGCGACGTATCACGCCAAGGCGTTCAGCGCGACCTTTTACCCCTAGTGGAAGGCACAACGGTTAACACCAAATATGGGCAAGTCCGCACCGACCATATTTTATTTATTGCCTCGGGAGCCTTTCATCTATCGAAACCATCCGACCTTATTCCCGAACTACAGGGGCGCTTCCCCATTCGGGTCGAGCTCGACTCGTTAACGGCCGACGATTTTGTGCGTATTTTGTCCGAAACCGACGCCTCGTTAACCAAACAATACAGCGCTCTACTCGATACCGAAGACGTTACCCTTAACTTTACCCAAGAAGGCATCCGTCGCTTAGCCGAACTAGCGTTCGACGTTAACGAACGCACCGAAAACATTGGTGCCCGCCGTTTATACACGGTTATGGAAAAATTGCTCGAAGACCTTTCTTACGACGCTAGCAACCACGGCGGCGAAACGGTGGTTATCGACCCAAGCTATGTCGAAAGCAAGCTTGCCGAAACCGCCGCCAGCGACGACCTCGCGCGCTACGTGCTGTAGCCACACACTACAAATGGCGTTCACAGAACTCGCGCGTAGCTTGGGCACAAATTTCGGGTTGCTCAAGTTGTAAGAAATGGGTGGTTTCTGGCACAAAATCGTAATCGAAGCCACCCAAATCGGCCACAATTGGTGTTGTAAACGCGGCCGAAGCGGCATTGGGCACATTGGGGTCGGCACACAGCAATTTAATCGGCATGTCTATGCCTTTTAAGTTGGGTAAATTCTCCCACAACGCCGTGTCGTCGTTCGAACAAAATATTTTTGCTTCGTACTCGGGCGGGCACGACAAACGCCAATTCTGTTCCGACTGCTGGTAACGCAATGCCGCGTGCGCCATATATTGGTAAGCAAGCGGCGTCCAACGCGTTAACATGCTCGAGCCCTTGTACTGCTGCACAAGCTCAGATGGGCTGGCAAACAAATGCTGGCGCTGGGCAACCCGCGCGCCAATTCCTAACATTTCATCGACATGGGCTTGCTGCCAGGGGTTGTCGTTGGGCGGCATAATTGGTGGATCAAACAACAATAAACCTTGCCATCGCGGGCCGTTTAATTGCGTATTGCGCAACGCCACCAATGACGACAACGAATGGAAAGCACCAAAGGTAGGGCGCTTGCCAAGTTGCCGATCGATTTCATCAACCACCTGCTCGAAGTCGCGTCGAAATTGGGACCAAGCATGGTTAGCCAAGCTGCCGGTATCACTTTGGCCGTGGCCTCGAAAATCAAAAATAACAATCTGAAAATAAGGAATAAGGCGCGACCAATACTCTTGGTAGCCACCGATGGCCAAACCATTGCCGTGGCTCATCACCAAGCGCGGCGCCTGGGCTTGGCCATACACCCGCACGGGTATACGAACGTCATCTTCCAGAATAACTTCAAAGGTTTTAATCAACGAATCTCTCCTGGGCAGGCTATGTACTGCCACCCACTAACAGGGCCACAAAGCATCTGTGCCCGTTAAACCTTTCAAATAACTCGCAAATGATAGCGCAGCTAAATGAGCTACGCCAGAAGCCTTAAACGCGCAAAGGTAATTACGGAATAAGACACATATAGAAGCTGCCATCCCCGACCGAGTCGAGTCGTCTCAAGCCAGACAATGGCTAATATCTTTATAATCAGGGCATGACCGTAAAAATTTTAATTGTCCGGACGTCATCGTTAGGCGATCTGGTTCATATGTTGCCGGCTATCAGCGACATCGCCAAGCATGTTCCTAATGCCCAAATCGACTGGATTGTCGAAGAGGCATTTGCCGAAATTCCTGGCTGGCACCCGGCCGTTAATCAGGTTATTACGGTGGCCCATAGGCGTTGGCGTAAAAATTGGTTAAACCACAAAACACGCCAAGAGCGTGCGGCTTTACGCGAAAACTTACGGTCAAGGCATTACGATATTATTCTCGATATGCAAGCCTTGATAAAATCGGTTTGGTTGGTTCGGCAAACGAATGGGGTTCGACACGGGCTCGATTGGCGCTCGGCGCGCGAACCGTTGGCGTCTTTGTTTTACAACGTCAAGCACCAAGTAAAGTTCTGGCAACCTGCAGTTATTCGGCAACGCCAATTAGCCGCTGCTTGTTTCAACTATCAGTTTTCAGGGCCACCTAATTTCGGCCTCCAGGCATTTACCGACGGCCGCAACCCCCAGCCTTACGCCGTTATCATGCCCTCGGCCAGTCGCGACGATAAGCTTTGGGCAGCCGACCATTGGCAGCAGGTTTTTCAGCTGCTAAGCCAGCATCAGTTATCGTTAAAACTATTGGCGGGCAATGCCACCGAAGCCGAGCGAGCCAAGGCCCTTATTGGCAACCGCAAAAACGCCCAAGTTCTTCCGCGCATGAGCCTTAGCGATACCGCCCAGCTACTAGCACAAGCTCGTTTAACCGTGGGGCTAGACAGTGGCCTTACGCACTTGTCGGCAGGCCTAGGGCGGCCAACTATTGGCATTTATAAAGCTTCAACACCAATACGAACCCCTTTGCAAGGGGCCGCCTACACGGCCAGCCTTGGCGAACGCGGCAACCCACCCGACGCGGCTACGGTTATGAGGGCTATCGACCAAGCCCTCGAACTAAGCGAACCATCTGGTGCGAGCACGGTGCCATGCAATTTAAGCAAGGTGGGTGCGTGAATCGCTTTTTCTACAATATTGCCATTGTTTTATTAGCCCCAATTTTATTAATATGGATGGGGCTGCGCGCCCGCCGTGCCGGCGGAAATTGGGCGGTTTTATCACCCAATCGGTTTGGCTACTACCCAAGCAATAATGCCAAACATCACGGCGGCAGCCCTATTTGGGTGCATGCCGTCAGCCTAGGCGAAACGCGCGCCACTCAACCCTTAATTAAGGCGCTACTCGATCAAGGCGATACCGTTTTACTAACACACATGACCGCCACCGGCCGTGCCGCAGCTGCTGCCGCTTTTAGCGACGCGATCGATCGCGGCCAATTAATTCAAGAATGGCTGCCTTATGATTTTTACGGCAGCTCGGCCCGCTTTCTCGATTATTACCAGCCCCAAATCGGCATTATGATTGAGCGCGAAATTTGGCCAAACGTTATTGCGGCCGCCTACCGACGCCGAATTCCTATGGTGTTAGCTAGCGCGCGCTTCTCTGACCTATCGCTGCGGCAAAGCCTGCGCATGGGGTCGTTAATGCGTAATGCCTACCAGCGTTTAAGCGCCGTTTATGCACAAACCTTGGCTGACGCGCAACGCCTTGAGCAGGCCGGCGCCAACGCTGTGCGGGTGTCAGGAAATTTTAAATTCGATGTAAAAACGCCCGAGGAGCTGATTCGACGTGGGCACGAATTTGCCGAGCGCT
>DATGSD010000200.1:0-4451 GCA_035302965.1 Burkholderiaceae bacterium
TGTGCGTTAATTGGTCTTGGTTTAGAAGCAGACAATCAAGTTCTTGCCGCGCAATTAAAGCAATTCGGTCTGCAAGAAAACGTCTTGCTACTGGGCCAACGCAGCGATGTTTCCGCGTTAATGAATGCACTCGATTTACACGTCTTGCCCAGCCGTGCTGAAGCCTTTCCGAATGTGGTTGCCGAGGCTATGGCCTGTGGCGTGCCTTGTGTGGCAACCGACGTTGGCGATGCCGCAGCCATTGTGGCTAGCTACGGTTGGCTGGTGCCGCCACAAAACCCGCAGGCACTCGCCCAAGCCATCGAACAAGCCTTAAACCAGCTCGGCAGCACGGCTCTGAAACAGCGCGTCGAAGGCGGGCGCCAACATATCCAGCAAACCTTTAGCTTGTCAGCCATGAGTAAGGCTTACCAGCGCTTATGGCGCAAACTTACGTTGGCTAAGCCTGCAGTTAGCGGGCTACGTGTATTAATGGTTGTAAACAACCCCGCTTTCTTTTTATCGCATCGTTTAAGCATTGCCTTGGCCGCACAAAAAGCAGGGTTTGATGTGCATATTGCTACTCCATACGATCGTGACGTCAACACCATTCGACGCTACGGCTTAACACACCATACGGTGCAACTAACGCGTAGTGGCATGAATCCGCTTGTCGAAGGCTTAGGTATTTGGCGTTTGTGGCGGCTATTTCGACGGGTGCGCCCTGACATTGTGCATGCCGTGACAATTAAACCGGTTTTGTATGGCGGTTTAGCCGCACGACTAGCGCGCGTGCCCAGTTTTGTAGCGGCAATTTCAGGCCTAGGCTATTTGTTTACACGGCCTAAACAGGGTGCTAACTGGGGACGGCGTTTAGCAGTCATGCTTTACCGGCTTGCTTTGCGACACCCGCGTTGTTGCGTGATCTTTCAAAACACCGCCGATCGCGATTTATTGCTTGACGCTCAAGCAGTGCGCCAGTCGCAAGCTGTGCTTATTAAAGGCTCGGGCGTTGATCTTCAGCAGTTTCAAGCCGTTCCCGAGCCCCAGCCACCCATTACCGTTGTAATGGCAGCGCGCTTATTGGCTGATAAAGGGGTGCGAGAATTTGCCCAGGCCGCGCGTTATTCTCTGCAAAACCATGATGGCATTTGTTGGCGTTTGGCCGGCAGCCCAGACCCTGGAAACCCAGGCAGCATTGCCGAGCAAGAGCTAACAAGCTGGCATGAAGAAGGTGTCTTGGAATGGGTGGGCGAGTGCCACGATGTCGCTAGCTTTTACCAACAAGCGCATATTGTGGTGCTGCCGTCGTATCGGGAGGGCTTGCCAAAATCATTAATTGAAGCTGCCGCGTGCGGGCGCGCCGTGGTAACCACCGATGTACCCGGTTGCCGCGATGCTATCTGGCCCGATAAAAGTGGTTTATTAGTACCACTGGCCGATGCCCAAGCGCTTTGCCAAGCGGTTAAACAGCTCGCCAACGACACGGCCCAACGCCAGCAAATGGGCCATCAGGGGCGCCGCTTGGCCGAGGCCGAGTTTGATGTGCAGCACATTATTAAACAGCATTTACGCGTTTACCAGCGCCTAACAACCGACGCGACAAAGCCTTAAACAGCAGCCAATTTAAAACGGCAAGGGGCGGTCGGTAAGCAACCCTAAGGCTTGGCGAAATTCGTCTTTAATGGTTTCTAAAGCTTGTGGGGTGTCGCCCTCAAAGCGCAAAACCACAACCGGCGTTGTGTTAGAGGCTCGGGCCAAGCCAAAGCCTTGTGGGTACTCGGCACGTACGCCATCTAAGGTAGAAATTTCGGTAGCGCTAGCAAATTGGCCCTCGTTTTGCAGACGCTTAATTAATGCGTGTGGCTCGCCTTCTTCCATTTCGAGCTTAAGCTCTGGGGTTGAAAGCCCTTTGGGCAAGGCTTCAAGTACCGCACCGGGCTTGGCGTGACGCGACAGAATTTCTAAAAGGCGCGCGCCCGTATATAAACCGTCGTCAAAACCATACCAGCGGTCGTTAAAGAAAATATGGCCACTCATCTCGCCAGCTAAAGGTGCTTGCGTTTCGGCCAACTTGGCTTTAATTAAAGAATGTCCGGTTTGCCACATTAGCGGCTGGCCGCCCGCCTTTAAAATTTCGGCTCCTACATGGCGGCTGCATTTAACATCGTAAATAACGGGGGCGCCCGGGCGTTGGCGCAAGACGTCTTGGGCAAATAAAATTAATTGACGATCAGGCCAAATAATTTCGCCCGATGGGGTTACTACCCCTAAGCGATCGGCATCGCCATCAAAGGCCAGGCCTAAATCGCAATTGTGTTGTTTAACGGCTGCGATAAGATCTTGTAAATTAGCTGGGTCGGCTGGGTCGGGGTGGTGGTTAGGGAAGTTGCCGTCGACGTCGCAAAAAAGCTCGATAACTTCGCAGCCAAGCGCTCGATACAGCTTTGGTGCAATAACTCCACCGACACCGTTACCGCAGTCGATGGCAATTTTTAGCGGGCGCTCTAGGCGAACGCTGTTGCTTATTTCGTTAATATAGGCTTGGCTAAGGTCGCGTGTATGGCTTTGGCCTTGTGGGCTATGCGCTTGCCAAGCGCCTTCCATAAGCGGCTTTAAGGCAGCAACGTCGGGGCCATAAAGGGTTTTGCCACCCAACATCATTTTAAAACCGTTGTAGTTAGGCGGGTTGTGGCTGCCGGTAATAGCAACACCCGAACCCGCCGCAAGTGTATGCGCACCGTAGTACAAAACCGGTGTTGGCGCCAACCCCAAATCGAGGCTGTTAACCCCACCTTCGCGCAGGCCTTGTTGCAAGGCTTGCGACAAGCTGGGGCTGGTGTGGCGGCCATCGTAGCCAACGGCAATGGTGTCAATGTTTTTTTGCCGAGCTTGTTGGGCCAAGGCCAGCCCTAAGCGACGCGCAAAATCGGCATCTAATTCGTCGGGAACAATGCCTCGAATATCGTAAGCTTTGAAAACAGCAGCGGGTAATTGGGTGGCGCGAATCACAAAAGCTCCTGAATTACGGTTTGGTGGGCGTCGCTAAATTATGGCACAGCATGCACAAACCGCCATAGTATGCGGTTTATTTGCAATAAATGCTGGGTTTTGGCGTTATTTGCGGCGTTTTTAAGTCAAAGTCGGTTGTTTGCTACGGCTAAGGCTAAAATAGTAGGTTTGCACCCGCGGTGTTTTTGGGGGTGTTACGGTTACAAGGGTTTAAACGGCTTGTTTCGCTGTTTTTGCGATGTTTTCAAAGGTAAGTAATGACAAATCTAGACCAGTTAATCCAAATTGTCGGGCACGATCACGTTTTAAGCGGTGATGACATCGAGTCGTTTGAAACCGATTGGCGTGGTCGTTATCGTGGTACGGCAAAAGCACTGGTGCGCCCGGCAAACACCCAAGAAGTAGCGGCAGTGGTGAAGTGGTGTGTCGCTAACCAAGTACCTATTGTTCCGCAGGGCGGTAATACGGGTTTATGCGGTGCCGCCACCCCCGACGATAGCGGCGAGGCTATTTTGTTATCGCTTAACCGCTTAAACCGCATTCGGGCCATCGACAGCGATAATGACACCATCGAAGTCGAAGCCGGCTGTGTTTTGCAGGCCGTGCAGCAAGCCGCCTTCGAGGTCGATCGCTTGTTTCCATTAAGCCTAGGCGCCGAGGGCAGCTGCACCATTGGCGGTAATTTGGCCACCAACGCAGGTGGCACCCAAGTATTGCGCTATGGTAATGCCCGCGATTTAGCCCTAGGGCTAGAGGTAGTAACCGCCGATGGCGATATCTGGAACGGTCTGCGTGGTTTACGTAAAGATAATACGGGCTATGCCTTACGCGACCTTTACATCGGCAGCGAGGGCACTTTAGGTATTATTACGGCAGCTACCTTAAAGCTGTACCCTTTGCCAGTAGCGCGTTGCACGGCACTAGTGGCGCTTAATTCAATTGATGCCGCAGTAGCCTTGCTTTCGCTGGCTCGTCGTTATTTTGGAGCCATGTTAACGGGCTTCGAGTTAATGGCTGGCAATTGCCTCGACGAAGTCGCGCATTTCTTCCCGCAACAACGCCACCCCTTTACTGGCGACTCGGCCCAACTACCTTGGTATGCGCTGCTCGAGCTTTCCGATAGCGAAAGCGAAGCGCATGCGCGTCAACGTTTTGAAGAGGTTTTGGGCGATGCCTTCGAACAAGAGCTTGTGCTTGATGCGGTTATTGCCGAAAACATTGCCCAAGGCGATGCCCTTTGGCATATCCGTGAAAGCATCCCATTAGCCGAAAAAGAGCGCGGCAAAAGCATTAAACACGATATTTCTGTGCCCATCTCTAAAACCAAAGCGTTTATAGAAACGACTAACAAGGCATTACAACAACGCTTTCCCGGAATTGGCTACATTATTTTCGGGCATTTGGGTGACGGCAATCTGCATTACAACGTAACCCGTGGCGAACGTTTTAGCGAAGACGAG